>JBBSDY010000635.1:0-3346 GCA_038240245.1 Polyangiales bacterium | reverse complement strand
TCGACCAGGGGATCGTGCGGGCCGGCAGCCTCGAGCTCGAAGTCCTGCACACGCCGGGTCACACCCCCGGCAGCGTATCTTTCGTCGTCAAAAGCGACGCAGGCAACGTGGCATTCACCGGTGACACCCTCTTTCGACGCGGTATCGGACGTACCGATCTGTGGGGCGGCGACACCGATCTCATCTTGCGTTCGCTTCGCACCCGGTTGATGACCCTGTCCGAGGATACCAAGGTGGTCGCCGGCCACGGAGCCTCGACGACCATCGGCGACGAGCTGCGCTCCAACCCGTACTTCCGGGTCGCCTGACGGTCGATGGGGGAAAGCGAATTCCGACAGCGGGTGCGAAAGGCTCTCGCCGAGCGCAGGCCCTGGAAAGCCCGCGACGCAGCGCTGCAGCCAGCGTCGGTGCTGCTACCGTTGTTTTCGAGCGAGCCCGGGGGACCGCCCGAGCTCTGGCTGGTGCGCCGCTCGGACGACATGCGCGTCCATCGCGGCCAGGTGGCCCTTCCCGGCGGCAAGAGCGAGCCGGGCGACGCCGATCTACTCGCCACCGCCCTGCGCGAGTCGCACGAGGAAATCGGTCTCCCACCCGCGGATGTCGAGGTGCTCGGGGTCCTCGATGATTGCGCGACCATCACCGGATTCGTGATCACACCCTATGTGGGCTGGATTGCGACTTCCTTCACGCCCGCTCCGCTCGCCACCGAGGTGGCCCGCGTCTTCTCGGCTCCCCTCGCTGCATTCGCGTGCGATCCACGCCCGGTCACCATGGACCTGGGCACTTCGAAGCGAATCGTTCTGTCCTACGAAGCCGCCGGCGAAACCATCTGGGGCGCCACGGCCACCATCCTGCGCAACTTCGTGCAGCTCGTCCCGGCCGAGCTCACCGGAAGACTGTAAAATCCCCAATCGCCAAAGCAGCACGACGATGCGGGGGGCGTTTCATCAGTACGGATTGTCGTCGGACGGCTTGGGCGCGGGCTTCGGCTTTTTCTCGGGCGCGGGCGGGGCGCCCTCGTCGGGCTTGGGCGCGGGTTTTGGCTTGGCCACGGGCACGGGCTTCTCGACGGGCGCCGGCTTTTCGAACACCGGCTTTTCGACCGGAGCCGGTTTTTCGACGGGTGCGACATCGACGGGCTTGGACGGCTTGCCCACCAGGGCGCTGGTGGGCGGCGGCATTGCGGGCATCGCCTTGCCGCTCGAAGCCGCCGGAGCGGCGCTTTCGCTGGGTGGAGGCGCGCTCTCTGCGGGAGGTGGCGCCGAAACGACGGGCGGAGGAGCCACCGTGACGACCGGTGGAGGTGCGGCGACGGGCTCCGGAGGAGGAGGCTGCTGGTTCTTCTGCCAGAACAGATACGCGCCGGCGGCGGCAGCAGCGACGAGGAGCAGCGACAAGACGACCCGACCACCCGATTTCTTGCGTGCGGCCGGCTCGACCACTGCGGGAGCTGCCTCGGCGGGGCGGGCAGCCGCGGCACGTGCGACCGTTGGCTCGCGGCGAGCCGGTGATGCTGCGGGTCGCTTGTCGACAGGGGCAGCAATGGGCTCGGCACGGCGCGCAGGTGCCGCGCGCGGCGGCTCGATGACGGCCTGAGCAGGAGCCGGCTCGCCCGAACCGAGCTCGTCCATCGAGCCACCAGCGCCCTTGAGTGCCTCTTCGAGAAGCTGGGCAGCCTGCTTCATGACCGTGCGCTCTTCGGCCGGAGGCATATCGCCCTCGGAGTTGGTCTTCGGAAACATCGGATCGGTCGAAACACGCGGAGGCTGAGATTGGGCACGCGGCGCTGCCTGCGCAGCAGCGGCCTGAGCAGCAGCGATGGCATCGACACCCAGGCCGATCATCGTCCCCTTGCGCAACGGGATGGCGCCGATGGGAACGGCGGGGCGGCCCGCGCCAGCAGCCGGCGTGGAAGGCAGTCGGCTGGCCGTCGCACGCGGGGCCGCTGCCGACGCGCCGAGAGGTGTACCCGCCTCGGCCGGAGCTTCGGCATCGTAGGCGGAAACGCCGCCCCCTTTGGAGGCAATCAGGCGATCGATGAGGTGGCGGGATGCCTCGTCGACCTTGATGAACTTGACCCCCATGCCGGCCGGCTTTTCGGGGCCCGTACCGGCGGTATCGCGCTTCCAGACGACCCGACCCACCCCCTGCAGCATGGCTTTGTCGTCGGCGATGCGAATCTCGAATTTCAGCAGGGTACCGGCCAAAAATGGCGAAGGTGTCTTGATGAAGATGCCGCCCCGGCTCACGTCGTGGGAGTGGTGCTCGATGAACTCGTCGACGGTCGCGCTCTTGTAGCGGACCGTCATCGTCAGCACCTTCGCGCGCGGGTCTTTTCGGGTGTCCTGAGCCATCTAGAACCTTCTCTCGGAAAGCCCCCAGCCGAGGCTGAGAACTGCGGGGCAGGGAGCTACAGGCGCCATCGTACCGGCGTTTTACCAGAAATCCCAGTTTCGCAGGTTGGGGTTTTGGTCCATGGGCCGTTTGCGTGCGTGGTAGGTTCTTGGTCCCGGCCATGTCCAGCGACGGCCATTTTCGAGCTCACGGCAGACGCCAGGTCGACCTCACGGCATCGCTGCAAAAACCGCCCGTGGAAGGCGCCCAGCGCATCCGCATCGTCAATTTGAGCCTCGGAGGAGCGTGCATCGAGGGCGGCGAATCGTTCGGCAAGGGCGCCTCGGTCATGCTCGAAATCGTCGCACCGACGCTGTGGGACCCTCTCGTCTTGCGCGGCCGCGTGGTCTGGACGAGCGAGCCGACCGGGCCTTCTGCGCGCGCGGGCCTGCATTTCGAGCATCGCGAGTCCTCTCTGACGTTTGCGCTCTACGAGCTGCTTTCGGCCCAGGGCTACGACGTGTGACGATTTCGTGGCAACGCGTAGCTCATCGTTGGCACGAGCGCGCTCCGGCGCTTTTCGACCTCGCGAAGCAGGCGGGCCCGGGCGTCCTGCCGGGCGTCGATGAGCCGGAGCGGTTTCTTGTGCAGCTTCTTGTCGCTCAGCAACGCATAGGTGAGCCAGGGAAACACGGCCGTGACATCGGCGTGAACGTAGACGCTCCCGGTGGCCACGCTTTCTGCGCTGACCTTGCCCCAGGTGTGTCCTTCACCCGCGGGGCAGCTCGACAGGGCGCCGTTGTCGACCGGATCGACGCAGAACTGCACGTCGATGTCGAACCCGTGGGTCGGAACACCCAGAATTTGATCGAGCAGGGGCTCGCCCTGCAGCGTGTAGTTTTTCGGAACGCCGCCACCCAGGATCCACACCGCCATCTTCTTGGAGAGGGTGGAAAAGCAATGGTGCTGCACGGCGCCCATTTCGAAGACGTCGTCGTTGACGTCGATCTCG
>JBBSDY010000634.1:0-3349 GCA_038240245.1 Polyangiales bacterium | reverse complement strand
TCTCGCTCAACGGCACCGACGAAACTTCCGGCCAGACGCTCCACGCCGGACGCACCTACGACGTCGAGAAGGAGCTACGCTGGGGACATCGCTACACCGACATGGTGAGCCCCCGACCGAACGGCGGGTTCCTGGTGGAAATGGACAAGTTCGACGCCGTCACGCCCACCGAGCCCACCGAAGGATTTCCCTTCCCGCAGATGAGCTGAGCCTCCCGTAGTATGCGTCCCATGCCCATCCCGGACCTCCTGTCCCACGTGCCTGCGGTCCGGCTCGACGTCGCTGCCATCCAGCAGACGCTGACCTTCGGTTTTGCCAGCGGCGTACCGGGCACCGCGCTCGCCCAGCACCTCGAGACAGCTCTCCCCAGCTCGACGTGGGATCCGGGATCGTTCGTCAGGGAGCTGTTCTTGTCGGAGCTCATCGCCGGGTGCTGCAGGGTCACCGTCGAGACCCGGGCCTACGCGATCGATCGCAGCAACCTTTCTCGCATCTTGTCGCGACCTCCTCAGGATCAAGCCGACGCCGAGACGCGCCGCGGTGTGTTGCGCGAGCTGGCCGGCTCCGAAACGCTGCGCCGAAGCTTCGAGCGGATCTACGTGAGCCTCTATCAATTCCGGTCCCTGCTCGAGGCGCCCCCCCTCGCGCGTCGGGCCGCCGGCAATCGCCGCCGGCTCGATATCCTGACGGCCGTCAAAGCCGCGATCGATGCGATGGCCGAATCGTTGAGCGAAACCAACTCTGCTCTTGGCCGGCTCGGGCAGTTCGCGGGGGAGCTGCTGGCCACCGATTCGTACCGCCGGCTGCGCGACCTTCTCGACTACGACGAGAACCTCTCCACGCTCGACGTCCGGGTTCGGGTTGGCTTCGATGGTCGTGTGCGCGGTCTGGAAATGCTGGCCATCAAAGAGAACGAGAGCAACTGGTTTTATGCCTCGCCGGTCGGTCGGTTCTTCGCCAAGGTGGGCGCGCTTTTTCGGGGGTACCGCTTCACCGAGCAGGAGCTCTTGGCTCGTCTCATCGACGGTGTGTACGAGGGACTCGAGAGCGAGATCATCCAGCTCTTTCAGCTCATCGGCGACATGGAATTTTACCTGGCTGCGCTGGCTTTTCGCGATTTCGCGAAAAAGGCTGGTCTCGAGGTTTGCCTGCCCGAGCTCGTCGCGCCCACCGAGCCCGTCGGGCAGGGACAGAGCGCTGGGGACACGAGCGCGCCGCCGGCGCGGACGATCCGTGATCTGTTCAATCCGCTGTTGCTCGCGCAAGGTAACAATGTCGTCCCTTGCGACATCGTCACCGACCGCCACGACATGACGCTCATCGTCACGGGGCCCAACTCGGGGGGCAAGACGCGCCTTCTTCAAGCGCTCGCCTTGACGCAATTGCTGGGGCAATGCGGTTTCTTCGCACCCGCTCGCGAGGCGCGGCTGGCCATCGCACCCGGTCTCTTCGTGTCGCTCATCGAAGAGGCCACCGCCGATCAGAGCGAGGGGCGCCTGGGCATGGAGCTCATTCGAATCCGATCCCTCTTCGAGAAGCTACGAATGGGATCGATGGTCGTCCTCGACGAGCTTTGCTCGGGAACCAACCCCTCCGAGGGCGAGGAGATCTTCGAGCTGGTGGTCACGCTCCTTTCGGAGCTGCGCCCCCAGGCCTTCATCACGACGCACTTTCTGCAGATGGCCAGCCGGATCGCCCACAAGCCCCCCGTTGTGGGCCTCATGTTCTTGCAGGTCGAGCTCGACAAACACCCGTTTCCCACCTACCAGGTCGTGCCCGGCGTCGCCGACACCTCGCTCGCCCATCGCACGGCGGCGCGGCTCGGCGTGACCCGCGAGGAGCTCCTCGCCCTGGTCGAAGCCAGCAAACGGGCCCGGTAGGATACATATGTGCAGCAGTCGGACACGCGCGAGCAGCCAAGCTGAAGCTTTTGGGCTTCTGGTACGTTGATAGATCCATGCCTCTGAGGGACGACCTACTGGAGCGCGCCAAGGCGCGGGTCGGGCTCGTCCTCGATGGCAAGTGGCGGCTCGACAGCGTGCTCGGGATCGGCGGCATGGCCACGGTGTACGCGGCCACTCACCGCAATCAGAAACGCGTCGCCATCAAGATGTTGCACCCCGAGGTGTCGATCGACAAGCAGGTTACCCAACGCTTCACGCGCGAGGGGTACCTCGCCAACACCGTCGGTCATCCGGGGACGGTCAGCGTCCTCGACGACGATGTGGCCGAGGACGGATCGGCCTTTCTGGTGATGGAGCTTCTCGAAGGCCAGACGCTCGACAGCCTTTGGGAGAAAAGCGGAACATTGCCAGTGGGCGAAGTTCTCCTGCTGGCCGATCAGCTTCTCGATGTTCTGATCGCGGCCCACGCCAAGGGCATCCTGCACCGCGATCTCAAGCCCGAGAATCTGTTTCTGACGAACGAAGGGCAGCTCAAGGTTCTCGACTTCGGCATCGCCCGTCTGCGCGAGCTCACCGCGGGCCAGACCGCGGGCTCCACACGATCGGGCTCGCTGCTGGGGACGCCCGCCTTCATGGCCCCCGAGCAGGCGCGAGGTCGTTCGCAAGACGTCGAAGAGCGCACGGATCTGTGGGCCGTTGGCGCAACGATGTACACGCTGCTCAGCGGCAAGTTCGTCCACGAAGCCGAGACCATCAACGAGCAGCTCATCCAGACGGCGACCAGGCCCGCCGAGTCGATCCTTCGGCTCTGCCCCCATCTCCACGAGAGCGTTGCGCACATCGTCGATCGCGCCCTCGCCTACGAGCGCAAAGATCGGTGGCCAAACGCGAGCGCATTTCAGCAGGCGGTGCGCGCGGCGATTCCGCTGGCGCCGGCCGGGCCGACCCTCACCCGCCCGCGCCAGTCGAGCGGCTCGCACAATCCGGCCATCGTCGCAACGCCGGTGGCGATCTCGGCGATCACCAACCGCTCCGGAACGCTCACCACGGGTCGACCGTTGTCGAGCGAGGTAGGATCGTTTCCTTCGTCGCGGGCGCCGCGCGTGTGGCTCGTCGGGGGCGCTCTCGGGGTCGTGCTCGTCGGCGCGAGCATCTTCGCGCTTCGTCCCTCGCATGGTCCCACGGTCGCGACGCAGCCGCCGGTGATCCCGGTCTCCGCACATTTGCCGCCGGCGGTCGGCTTGGCAGCCGTCGACAACGTGCGCGCTCTCCAGGAGACGCCGCCCCCCGTCCCGACCGCCGAGCTGGCGGTGAGCGCCCACATCGACACCAAGCTGGGCAAGCCTGGCAAATCCACCAAGCCCGAAGCCAAACCGCTCCCGCCCCCCAATCCGTCCGTGGGTCCACCCCATCCGCCGGCCACGCCCGATCCCACTCCGACCGTG
>JBBSDY010000633.1:0-3353 GCA_038240245.1 Polyangiales bacterium | reverse complement strand
TCGAGGCGCGGGTAGCGTTGCTCGAACTGACCACTCGATGCTCCGGATCCCACCGACCAGTCGTAAAACGTCCGGTTCTTTTCCGCGACGTCAGGCGCTCCGCCGCCGCATCCTGCGACGAGCCAGGTACAACCGAGCAACAAGATGGTAGGGCGGATCAAAGCGGCCGCAGCCTACCAAAATGTTGCCGCCGGTCGCAATGGGGCTCGAAAGCACACCTGTGGTTCTTTTCGTTCGCAATTTGGAGTATGAGTCGGGACAACCACGGCATGCGCCTACGATACCTCGTCCTTGCTCTGCCCATCCTCCCGAGCTGCGGCGCCGAGATCGGCCTCAGGATGACCAACGGGACCGATTGGCACAGCTATGTCCGGGATCGCAGCGGAGGCCCTGCCGCCGGCGATCTAGACGCCATGCATTTTCGCCCCGGCCTGTGCGACGGCGAAGAGCAACGCCCCGAATACAGCAAGCTCGACGAAACGAGCTTGGTCCGGTTCCTGGAGCGCCAGCACATCGACGCACGCATCGAGCGACCCCGGGCCGATCTGCTTTACGTGAACGTCGGCGGCGCCGGCACCGAAAAGCCCATCCGGCTGCGCGTCGCCATCCTCAACAGCGCGGACGACGCCGGACGCGAGCTCTACCAAGGCATGCTTCAACACGGCCCTGGCTCTTGGGGCGTGCGCCGCTCGAACCTCGCCGTGCTCGGACCTATCGGAACCACGGGCGACGACGTCGCGTTCGCAGGCATGACCAAGCTTGCCTGCTGGGGCGTGTTCACGATTGCGGGAACGGACGACGCGTTCGTGGTGCCCGGGGGCTATATGGAGCTCTAGACCGATTCGCTCCGGCTCCGCACGAGGGGCCTCGCACCTGCAGCATGGCCGGCGCCTCGCGCTCGAAGAAATGACTATTGCCAACGATGTGATGGCATCTGTGGGATGGCCTATCTCCACTGTGTGATGGCACACCTCGGCGGCGCCAAATCGAAACATTTGGTTTTCTCGCACCTTGCGCTACAGTGGGCCCAATTGGGCTGGAGCATGATCGGCGAAACCCTAGGTAGCTACCTCGTCAAAGAGAAGATCGGCGAAGGCGGCATGGGAGCTGTCTATCTCGCCGTTCACCCGTTGATCGGCCGCAAGGTCGCCGTCAAAATGCTGCGGCCCGAGTATTCGGACAACGAAGACGCGGTCAACAGGTTCTTCCGCGAGGCGCGCTCGACAGCCAGCTTGCGGCACCCGGCGCTGGTCGACGTGTTCGACTACGGGGTTCACTCGAGCGGCTCCGCGTACATCGTCATGGATTACCTCGAGGGTGAGAGCCTCGAGTCGCGGCTCTCGAAGGGGAGGCCGCCCTTTCACTCGACCATCGATTTCACGCGGCAGATTGCTATCGGCATGAGCGTCGCCCACGCAGCCGGCATCATCCACCGAGATCTCAAGCCAGGCAATGTTTTCATCGAGCCCGATCCCAGCCGGCGCGGCGGCGAGCTCTTGAAGATTCTCGACTTCGGAATCGCCAAGCTCACCAACCGCGAAGCGGGCGCCGGTCAAGCCACGCGCACCGATATCGTGATGGGGACGCCGCTCTATATGTCGCCCGAGCAGTGCCGTGGCGCGGGTGGCGTCGACCTTCGGGCCGACATCTATTCGCTCGGATGCATCCTGTACGAAATGCTCTGCGGACGATTGCCTTTCAACTATCCGTGGGCCGGAGAGCTCATCGCTGCGCATTTGCACGAAATGCCCGTTGCTCCGCGATCCATCGATCCATCGATCCCGGTGGCCCTCGAAGTCATCGTGCTGAAGGCGCTTGCGAAGAAACCCGACGACCGGCAGCAGACCATGGACCAGGTCATCGGGGAGCTCGACGCGTACATTTCGACCGATCCGTCGTGGTCGGCCGGGATCGGATCAGGTCCGCCGCCTCCCATGCCAGGCTTCGCGCCGCGCACGCCGTTCCCACAAGCGCAAACGCCGCTCCCACACGCGCAAACGCCATTCCCACAAAGCCCGAATCCATCTGGGCCGGCGCATGCCGCCGGGCCGCAGACCAACGCACCGTCGCCGCAGGGCGAACGATTGCCCACGATGCTGATCACGCCGGACGCGATGGCAGGCTTCGCGCAGCAACTCGGTGAGCATCCGGGCGATCCGAAAGCGGTGAATGCGAGCACGCTCAGCCGGGGCACCGCCACGCGCGAGGTGCCCCTACCGCATGAGGTCGCCCGACAGGGCAAAACCGTCCTTCTGGCCATAGCCGGCGTCGTAGGTGCACTGGCCATCCTCACAGCGGTCATTTTCCTACGTCGTGCGCCCAATGACGGGACCTCGCGCGCTGCGGGTGGAGCATCAACTACCGAGCACCCACAGCCAACTGCCATTGCGACGACCGAACCGCCTCACGAGAATCCCGTCGCCAGCGCAGCCCCTGAGCCGCCGCCGCAACCCGCTGAGTCGCCCCCCCCCGATGCCACCGATCCGCCTCGGAGCGACACAACGACCGGGGCAGTTCCGATCGTCAAACCGGTGGCCCCGCTCTCCGATACTATCAAGGTCTCCATCACCAACGGTCGCAAGGGACTGAGCGTCAGGGTCGATGGACACGCGGCCAGTTTGCCTGTGCGTCTTCCTCGTGACGGCCAGACACACGAGCTCTCGTTCGAGACGCCCAATTTCCGGCCTGAGTCGCGGCGGGTACGAGCCGACAAAGACCAAGTCCTCGTGCTCGAGAACAAGCCTGGCTTCTACGTGCCTTGAGGCATTTGGCTAAGCCGATTGGCGCTCGCTGACTGGCGGGAGCCAAGGCTCGAATCCGTCTATCGGGCGGCGGCGCGCCATGCTAGTTTCCGGCGCCCATGCGACAGAGCTCCCTTTGGTTTTATGCTGGACTGCAATTGCTTCTGGTGGGAGCAGCGTCTCGGGTCCAGGCCCAAGCCGCGCCCGCGGCCTCGGCAACGGGACAAGGAGCGGAGGTCAAGGCGGAGGCGCAGAACAAGGCGCGCGAAGCTCGCAAGCTCGCCGACAAAGGGCAACACGAGAAGGCGCTCGATCTCTTCAGACAGGCTTACGAAACGTACCAGGAGCCCGGCTATCTCTATAACATGGGCATCGAATACCAAGCCCTCGGACGCGAGCCCGAAGCCTTCGACACCTTCGAGCGCTTTCTGAAAGACGTCGAGAAGATTCCGCCCGAGTTCGTCGCCGACGCGAACCAGCAGCAGCGCGAGTTACGCAAGCGCCTCGCCGAGCTCGAGGTGAAATCCACGCAAGAGGGTGCCCATGTGTTCGTCGACGATCGCGACGCGGCGCAGACTCCTCTCGACACGCCGATTCGCGTTCGGGTGGGCT
>JBBSDY010000632.1:0-3359 GCA_038240245.1 Polyangiales bacterium | reverse complement strand
CGAGGCGCTCTACCGTGAGGGGCGCTTCACCGATGCGCTGGCCCGATTCGAAATGGGCATCCAAGCCGATCCCGAAGGGACCTCGGCCAAGATCGGCGCCGCGAAGACCAAAATTGCGCTCGAGCGCCTGGGCGAGGCCAAGGATCAGTTGAAGCGGCTGCGCGACGCGCGGCCGAACGATCTCGAGGCAACCTACTGGATTGGTCGTGTCGAAGAGGCGCTCGGCGACAAAGCCGCTGCCGAGCGCGCCTACGGCGAAGCGATCACGCTGGCCGGTGGCAAACCGGACGCGATCGACGCCTACGTTTCGCTCTCGCAGTTGCTCGCCAGTGAAGGACGTCCCGCCGACGCGCAGACCAAGCTCGCCGACGCCAAAAAATCGCTGCCACCATCGGCGGCGATCTATCGCGCCGTCGCCGACGTCGATCTCGGCGCAGGACGGTACGACACGGCCCGTGAGGGATACGAGGCCGCTCTCAAGATAGACCCCGATGATCTCGCGTCGCGCTTCAAGCTCGGCGTCACGCTACGCCGAATGAACAAGTTCGACGACGCCCAGACTGAGTTCGACAAGGTTGCGGCGCTCGACAAGGAATATCCCGGCCTGGCCCTCGAGCGCGGTCTGCTCTACGAGGCGAACAACCGTGCTCGCGAAGCGCTCGAGTTCTATCAGCAGGCGCTCGCCAAGGCGCCCGATGATCCCGACATGATGTTGCGCGTCGGATCGGCCGAGGTCGTGTCGGGACACGCCGAGCAGGCCGAGGAGATGCTGCGCAAGGTCATCTCCAGGCGGCCGAACTCGGCCGAGGTCAATCACTACCTGGGGCGCGCCCTCCTTCTCAAGGGAACCAACCTCGCCGAGGCCTTGCGCTACCTCAAGCGCGCGGTCGAGATCGACTCCAATCGCGCGGAGTTTCACCTCTACGTTGGTTGGGCCGCCAACGAAGCAGGCCAGCCCGCCGTCGCCCAGGACGAGCTCGCCAAGGCGCTCGAGCTCGACAAGGGTCTCGCCGACGCGTACTGGCAAAAAGGCGTCATGCAGCGCAAAGAGGGTGCGGTCATCGACGCCATGAAAAACCTGCAGAAGGCGCTCGAGCTGCGACCTTCACGGTTCGAGGCCTACGCGACGCTCGCCGAATGCTACGAGGACGAGAACCGGTCGGCCGAAGCCATCGCCGCGTGGCGCCGCGCCATCGCCTCCGATGGCACGCGTCCCGAGTGGCACTACCGTCTGGGCAAGCTCCTCGGTCGGGGCGGAGAGACCGAGCTACGCGAGGCGGTGACGCTGAGCGAGGCGGGCGACGCACGCCCCGGGTGGTTGGCGCAGGCTTACTTCGAGCTGGGCGAGCTCGAGCGTACGGGGGGAAGAAGGGCCGATGCCGTGGCTCACCTGCGTCGTTTTCTTGCGCTGGCGAAGGTCGACTCGCCTTACCGGCCCGACGCGCGCAAGGCCCTGACCGCGCTCGGCGCTACTTACGAGGATGCACCGCAATAGCCCTGGCCGACGGACAACTGACACGGCAATGCTAGGTAGCTAGGATAACGCGAGTGGCTTCTTCATCCCCGTCCGCGGTCCAGCGTATCTCGGTCCATTTCGAGTACCCGGTCCATTTCACGCGCGACTGCCTCGACACGGCCAACGACCTTCTGGCCGGCGCCATTGTGCGACGCGAGCCTTCTCGCCGGCACCGCCTGGCGGTAATTCTCGATCGAGGTGTCGCGGATGCCACGCCGGGGCTCGTGGCCCGCCTCGAGAAATACGTTGCTGCCCATGCCGGCTCGCTCGAGCTCGTCGCGCCTCCCATGGTGATCGTCGGCGGTGAAGCGTCGAAAAACGATCCCGCCTTGCTCTTGCGCGTTCAGAGCTGGCTCAACGATCTCGGTATCGATCGCCAGTCGGCGATGGTGATCGTCGGAGGCGGGGCCGTTCTCGACATGGCTGGCTACGCGGCCGCGACCACGCACCGCGGCGTGCGCGTCGTGCGACTGCCCACAACGGTGCTCTCGCAGGGCGACTCGGGGGTGGGCGTCAAGAACGGCGTCAATGCCTTCGGCAAGAAGAACTTTTTGGGGACGTTCTGTCCGCCGTTCGCGGTGATCAACGATCTCGCGTTTCTCGACACGCTCCCGCTGCGCGACCAGATCGCCGGGATGGCCGAAGCCGTCAAGGTTGCGCTCGTGCGCGATGCGCCCTTCTTTCACTGGATCGCCGCGCACCTACACGCGCTCTCCAAGGCCGATCCCGAGCCGCTCGGTCAGCTGGTGACGCGCAGCGCCGCTCTTCACCTCGAGCACATTCGCAGCGCCGGCGATCCGTTCGAGCTCGGTAGCTCGCGACCTCTCGACTTCGGCCACTGGGCGGCGCACAAGCTCGAAACCTTGACCGAGCACCGCCTGCGACACGGAGAATGCGTCGGCATCGGCATGGCCATCGACTCGCTCTACTCGGCCAACGAGGGCATCTGCTCGAGCGCGGTCGCCGAATCGGTGCTGCGAACGCTGCAAGGCCTCGGCTTTCGGCTATGGGACGATGCGCTCGACATGCTCGCGCCAAGTGGCAAGATCGCGGTGCTCTCGGGTCTGGGTGAATTTCGCGAGCATCTCGGCGGCGAGCTCACCATCACGCTGCTGTCCGACGTTGGCAAGGGCGTCGAGGTGCACGAGATGCCAGAAGACAAGGTGCTCCTCGTGATGGCCGAGCTCAAGCGTCGAGCGAAGCGATGAAGCTCGGTTCTGCCGGCGAGCCGCACCTCACGTACTGCACCAACATCCACGCCGGCGAGACTTTCGCCGAAGTCCGCGACAACGTCGAAAAGCTCGTCGCCAGCGTCAAGCACGAGGTCTGTCGCGACGCTCCGTTCGGCGTGGGGTTGCGTCTGTCGGCCCAGGCGGCCGAAGAGCTGTCGCGCGGGGACGCGCTCGCCGAATTCGGCGCCACCCTGCAGGACGGCGGCCTCTACGTCTTTACGATCAACGGTTTTCCCTACGGCGAGTTTCACAGCGGGCGCGTCAAAGAGAAGGTGTACCTTCCCGACTGGCTCGAGGATTCGCGTCTCGACTACACCAACCAGCTCGCCGCGCTGCTCGCGCGTCTGTTGCCGGACGAGCCCGGCCTCGAGGGCAGTGTCAGCACGTCTCCGGGCGCGTTCAAGCCCAGGGTCCGCGGCGAGCGAGACGTTGCCAGCATGGCCGATCGCATGCTCCGTCACGCCGCGTACCTGCACCGTCTGCACGAGACGACGGGGAAGATCATTTCGCTGGCCATCGAGCCCGAGCCAGAGTGCCTGCTCGAAACCGTCGACGAGACGGTCACCTTCTTTCAGCGCCATCTCTTCTCGGCCGCTGCTTGCCGCCGGGTG
>JBBSDY010000631.1:0-3363 GCA_038240245.1 Polyangiales bacterium | reverse complement strand
TGACGTAGCCGATGGCGAGGCCGACGAGGAGCACGCCTGGAATGAAGATGACGTGCTCGGGGGTCACTTGGCTCCGCGGGTCGACGACAGAGCGCGCTCGAGCTCGTCGATGCGCGAATCGAGGTGAGACTGCCGACGCCACGATATGAAAATGAAGGCGAACAAAACGAGCCACACAGCAGCGTACGCTTCGACGAGAAGCGTCGGGCCGTCCATGGTGTCGGTCCCGCCCTCGACGGTGCGAAATTCCGTGCCGCGCTGATCAGCGCTCGAAGGTGGATCGGATAGCGTCAGAGCTTCGAGCTTGCCCTCCAACGATAGGGTGTAAGTGCCGAGTTTCATGAGCCTCCCTCTGCGACGCCGTCGGGTAGCACTGCCAGCGCATCGTCTTGCAATTGCCGCAGCCTTGCCCGCGAAATCTCGAGCCGCGTTCGTGCCCAGAGCATCACCGCCGCGAGCAGCGTGAACGCCCCCAGGCTGAGAAAGAGGGCAGGGTACATTGCCTTGTCGAGCCCACCGCCGCCGTTGCCGATGACCACTGGGTGCTGCCCGCTCCACTTTTGCACCGAGTAGTGGATGATGGGCAGGTTGGCGGCGCCGAGAATGCCGAGGGCCGCGGCGAACTTCTTTTCGGCCTGGCCGTCGCCCGCGAAGCTACGTAGAACGACATAGGCGACGTAGATCAAAACGCTGAGCAGCGACGTCGTCAGACGCGGATCCCACGTCCAGTAGCGCCCCCAGGCCTTGGCTGCCCAAAGGGGGCCGGTGATGAGCACGATGAGACCGAAAGCCACAGCCGTCTCGGCGCCCGCCTTGGCGAAGGCATCGCGAGCGTCGGTGGGCGACAGAAAATACGCCACCGAGCCCACGAAGCAGGCCGCAGCGCCGATGTACATCGCGTACGCCGAGGGGACGTGAAAATAGAAAATCTTTTGCACGATGCCCATCGACCTCTCGATGGGTGTGTTCAAGAAGATGACATTGATGTCGACCAGAAAGACGACCAGCGTAATCCCGAGCAGCGCCAAAAAAGCAATGTCGCTGTTTTTTCGGCGGTTGCTCATGTTGGGGAGAGAACCCACGACCGGCGGATTCATTCCTGATGGTCTTACCAATGACAGCGCGAAAGTGCCAGAAGTGCGACCATTCGGGCCTGTACCAGGCCAAACTCCTGGAGCGCGAGCTGGCTCTCGGCCTGGCGCAATTGCCTGCCCGACTCGATGAGGTCGAGGCTCGTGCCCGTACCCGCCTGGAAGGCGACGCGCGACAACCGCTCCGTCTCGCGCGCCAGATCGCGTGACCGTTCGGCGACCTTTCGGCTTTCTTCGGCCACCTGGACGCTGCGGCGAGCCTGACGGACCTGCACCGTCGCGTTGCGACGGGCAGCCTCCAGGCGCTGCAGTGACTCGTCGGCCTGCGCGCGCGTGTCGCGCAGGGCGCCATAACGAAAGCCCCCGTCGAAGAAGGGTACCGTCAAGACGCCCGCAATGGTCCAAGCCTCGTGGGTACCGTTGGCGTACAAGGTCGAGGCGGCATTGAACGAGCTCACCAGGTTGACAGTGGGCGAAAACTGCAGCCACACATCGTCGACGTTGCGGTTGGCGACGTGGGTCGATTGACGTGCAGCGGCAATGTCCGCTCGATCCTCGACGGTGGCAGCGCTCGAGCAGGTGGCCTTGGCGCTCGCTTCCACCCCATTCAAATCGATGCTTGCCGGAACACCCCACGGATCGGTCGAGCCGAGGGCGAGCCCCAGGGTCTCGCGTGCCTGACGCAGCGACTCGTCTCCGGAGACGACGGAAGAGCGGGACACGGCGACGTCTTGATCGGCGCGCACCGTATCGAGCGCGTTGCCCGCGCCGAGCACCATGCGGCGTTTGGCGAGCTGCGCGCGGTCGAGGGCCGCGCGCAGACCGATACGGTTGATCTCGCTGATGCGCTCGGCGGTCACCACCGATACAACGGCGTTGGCGAGGGCGATGGTGAGGAGCCTCTTCTCATCGTCGGCGGCAAGGCGCGAGACTTCCTTGACCGCGCTGGCGGTCCCCGCCGCGTGCCAGGCGCGCAAAGCAACCAGGGGCTGCGAAAAGCTGAGTGTCGCGCCATAGGTGATCGAATCGGACCCGGTCGTCGGCGCGCAGATGCCAGCCACGCAGATAGGCGCAGGATCTCCGAGCAACATGTTCTTCGTCAAGTTGGCGCTGCCGGTCAGGGTCGGAAGGCTCGAGGCCAGCGCCTCTCGCCACTGACCCTCGCTGCGCTCGATCTCATCGAGGGCGATTCGCAGATCCGTCGATCGCGAGCGCAGGGCCGACAGAGCAGCGTCCCACGTAGCGACGATGTTGGGCGGCGGAGCGATGGGCTCGAGCATCTCGTCGTTCTGAACGAGCGGCGGAGGGACTTGCAGCTGAGCAACAGGAGACGTCGGGGCGGCGGCGGGGCCTGTCGTCGATTGGGCGGACGCGGTCGCGGGTCCGAGGGTCAACGTGGCCAGAAGAACGATGGGTAGACGGCGCATGGGCCCATCGATGCAAGATGGAAGGCCACCCTGCAAGAGAATAGATCCGCCACGCTCCACACGGAGGCTGCGATCCGACGCCGCCGGCTTTGCTACCGGCGGACCGGCGTCTGCGCGGCGCGGGCGCGCTTGCGAGCCTTGGGCCGGGGCGGCGAGCTTGGCCCTTTGGGTGCGGCCTTGGTGTTGGGTGCGCCCTGCTCGAGCCAGCGCCACAGGATCATCTGCTCGGCCGTCGCGCCCTTGGCGACGACGCGCTTGAGGACCTTCTTGGCTTGGGCAACCTTGCCGGCGCGCGCCAGAGCGTGGGCGTACGACGATGCAATCTCGCCTTCTTTGGGCTCGCGCTTGTGCGCTTCGGCGAGCAGAGCCAGCGCATCGGCGGGACGCCCGAGCGCGACGTCGAGCAGGTGGCCGAGGTTGTGCGCGTACCATGGATTCTGCGGAGCGAGCGCGATCGCGCGGCGGTACGAGGCCACGGCGTAGCGGTAGTTACCGAGCAGCGTCTGCGCGAGACCAAGCACGGCCCACGCGCCATCGTCGTCGGGATCGACCTTCACCACGCGACGGGCGAAAATCGCCGAACGCCACGGATCGCGATCGACCGCGAGCTCGGCCAGGTGACGATGCGCCAGAACCCATGCGTCGCTTTCCGGCTCGGCGCTTCGTGCGAGCTTGGCGAGCATGGGCAGTACCTCATCGGCGTCGAGCGCATTGCGCAGCGCCCATTCGACATTCCTTCGCAGGGTGTCGATGTCCTCGCTCTCTGCTCTCTTGCCCATACAACCTTGATAGCGGCCCTGGCCGGGCCACGCAACGGCGTCGTCGCCGTCTTTCGATCAACCGTC
>JBBSDY010000630.1:0-3366 GCA_038240245.1 Polyangiales bacterium | reverse complement strand
TGGGCAATCCCAGCTCGGCTGCGCTTCTCGAGTGCACGCTGGTGGGACCCACGCTGCGCTTTCACGCACCGGCGATCATCGTTCTCACCGGCGCCGACATGGGAGCCGAGATCGGTGGGCGCGAGGTCGAGCGCTACCGGGCGATCTCGGTCGCGGCAGGGGGCGTGCTTCGCCTCGGCGCGGTGCGAGGGCCGGGAAGCCGCGCGTACATCGGCGTGCGCGGCGGGCTCGAGGTGCCCGTGTACCTCGGCAGCCGGGCGACGTTCACGCTCGGTCTCTTCGGGGGCCATGGAGGCCGGGCGCTTGCGGCAGGCGATGTGCTTCACATGGGGGCGGCTCCCGCCGATCCCCCGGTCGATCTCGAGCTCTTCGACGATCTGGTTCCACCGCTCACGAGCGAATGGGAGATTGCCGTTTTGCACGGACCACACGCGGCCCCCGACTTTTTTACGCTTGAGGACATCGACGTCTTCTTCGCCACCGCGTGGAAGGTTCATTACAACTCGAGCCGCACCGGGGTGCGTCTGATAGGACCGAAACCCGGATGGGCGCGAGCCGATGGCGGCGAAGCCGGACTTCACCCGTCGAATATCCACGACACCGCGTACGCCATTGGCACCGTCGACTACACCGGCGACATGCCGGTCATTCTCGGCCCCGATGGCCCGAGCCTGGGAGGCTTCGTCTGTCCCGCCACCATCGTAGGTGCCGAGCTGTGGAAAATGGGGCAGCTCAAGGCCGGCGACATGGTGCGGTTTCGACCGGTGACCCTCGACGATGCGCAGCGTCTTGCCGCCCGGTAACGGACGGAAATCGCCACCCTGCGCAGCGAGCCCCCGTCGCGCAACGCGCCGTCCGCGCCGTCCTCGATTTCGCCCCTCTTGCGGCAAGTGCCGAAGTCCTCCACCGCGCCGGCGATGACCGTTCGCCAGGATGGTGATGCGAGCCTGCTCATCGAGTACGGACCGATGGTCCTCGATCTGGCGCTGCGCTTTCGCGTGCACGCCCTGATGGAGTGGTTCGCGAAAAGCCAGATCGCGGGGATCATCGATTTGACCCCCGGTATCCGCTCTCTTCAGGTTCACTACGACGACACGGTGCTCCCGCGCGAGAAGCTGCTCGACGCCGTCGCCCGTGCCGAAGAAGAATTGCCGCCCACCGATGCCATCGAGGTGCCCTCGCGCATCGTGCACTTGCCGCTCTCGTGGGAAGATCCGGCGACGCTGGTGGCGATCCGCAAGTACATGCAATCGGTGCGCGCCGATGCCCCGTGGTGCCCGAGCAACATCGAGTTCATTCGCCGCATCAACGGTCTCGGCAGCGTCGACGAGGTCAAGGAGATCGTCTTTTCGGCGAGCTACCTCGTTTTGGGCCTGGGCGATGTTTATCTGGGCGCGCCAGTGGCCACCCCTGTCGATCCGCGCCACCGACTCGTCACCACCAAGTACAACCCCGCTCGCACCTGGACGCCCGAGAACGCCGTGGGCATTGGCGGCGCCTACCTGTGCGTCTACGGCATGGAGGGGCCGGGCGGCTACCAGTTCGTGGGTCGCACCTGCCAGATGTACAACCGCTTTCGCACTTTCGAGGGCGGCAAGCGCTGGCTCCTGCGTTTCTTCGATCAGATCCGGTTTTACCCGGTCACCGAGCACGAGCTGCTCGCCTTTCGCGACGCCTTCCCGCGCGGGCGCGCCAAGCTCGACATCGAGCCGACCACCTTCCGGCTGGCCGACTACCAGGCGTTCTTGCAAGAGAACCGAGAGTCGATCGCCAGCTTCAAGGAGCACCAGCAAGCAGCCTTCAACGAAGAGCGTGAACGCTGGAAGCTCCTGCCTCCGGCCGTCGAGATCGATCCGGCGCTCGATGTCGCCCCCGAGGTGGAGATCTTTCCCGGTGAGGTTGCCGTGCGCTCGCAGGTCGCCGGGAGCGTCTGGCAAGTCGTCGTGGCAACCGGCGAGAGCGTCAAGGCTGGCGACAAGCTGGTCGTGCTCGAGACGATGAAGATGGAGACCGTGGTGACGGCGCCCGTCGACGGCGTCGTGGAAGCGATTCGCTGCAAGCAGGGGGCGCTGGTGCTGGCCGGCGCTTTGCTGGTCGTCTTGAAAGCAGAGTAGCCGGGCGCGTACGCTCTACCCATGAAGGCAGAGGCAAGCCTCGAGGGCGTTCTCGATCGCGTGACCTTCGCCAACGAAGAGAGCGCGTGGAGCGTCGTCAAGATCGCCGTTACCAACCGGCGTGAGCCGGTCACCGCCGTGGGCAATCTGCTCGGAGTGCAGCCCGGCGAGTACCTGAAGCTCAAGGGCCAGTGGGTGCACGACAAGAAGTACGGCGAGCAGTTCAAGGTCGAGTCGTACCGGACGACGGTCCCCGCCACCCTGGCCGGGATCGAGCGCTATCTGGGCTCGGGCATGGTCAGAGGGATCGGAAAGGTCATGGCCGGCAGGCTCGTCGCATGCTTCGGCCTGCAGACGCTCGACGTCATCGACCATCAACCCCAGCGCCTGCGCGAGGTCGAGGGCATTGGCCGCGTTCGCAGCGAGCAG
Source organism: Polyangiales bacterium (assembly GCA_038240245.1). Taxonomy (GTDB): domain Bacteria; phylum Myxococcota_A; class Polyangia; order Polyangiales; family Polyangiaceae; genus DASWDH01. The sequence goes on along the minus strand of JBBSDY010000630.1, from coordinate 823 downwards.
ATCGAAAAGGCGTGGGTCGAGCAGCGAGCGATCAAGGACGTGATGGTGTTCTTGCAAGGGCACGGCGTCAGCACGTCGCACGCCATCAAGATCTTCAAACGCTACGGCGACGGGGCAGTGGCGATGGTTCGAGAGAATCCCTATCGCCTCGCCACCGACATCTTCGGAATCGGATTCCTGACGGCCGATGCCATCGCCAAGAACCTGGGCATCTTGCCCGATTCGCCGGAGCGATGCCGCGCGGGGGTGTTGCACGTTCTGGGTGCCCTGGCCGACGAGGGACATGTGGGAGCGCTTTCGGCCGATCTCGTCGAGCGGGCGGCGGCGTTGCTCGAGGTCGACAGCGACAGGGCCACGCGGGAGCTCGGTCCTCTCGCCGAGACCGGAGACGTGGTCGTCGAGGCGACACCTGGTGGCAGCGTGGCGGTGTACCTTGCCTCCCTGCACGCGGCCGAGAAGGGCGCCGCCGATCGCGTGCTCCATTTGATAGCGGCTCGCCTTCGCCCGACCCAGATTGACGTCGAGCGAGCAATCGCCTGGTTCGAGCAGCGGCAAAAGATCACCCTGGCCCCCGAGCAGCGACAGGCCATCGGCCTCGCCGTCCACCACAAGGTCCTCGTCATCACCGGCGGGCCGGGCACCGGCAAGACCACGCTGATCAACGGCATCATTCAGATTCTCGAAAAAAAAGATCGCGTGATCCTTTTGGCGGCGCCGACGGGGCGCGCGGCCAAGCGCATGACCGAGACCACGGGGCACGATGCGAGAACGTTGCACCGCATGCTGGAATGGAGTCCGAAATCCAAGGCCTTCGAGCGCGATC
>JBBSDY010000629.1:0-3375 GCA_038240245.1 Polyangiales bacterium | reverse complement strand
CTGCGGCTCGCCGGCGAAGCTCCGGCAGATCGATCCCCGCACTCAAGAGGTCGGCTTGTCGCTCTTGGCCAGCGCCTCGGCGAAGTGCGTGTCGTAGGTCCCCGAACGAAATGGCTCGCTCGCCAAAACCTTGCGCAAAAACCCCAGGTTGGTCTGGGCTTTGCTTTTTGGACCTTCGAGGTCGATGACCGTCGTCGCGAGCGCCGCATCGAGGCGATCGATTGCCCCCTGGCGATCGTTGCCGTGGGCAATGATCTTGGCCAAGAGCGGATCGTAGTAGGGCGTCACCGTATCGCCGTCGCGAAAGCCCGTTTCGACCCGCAAGTCGTCGGCGACCGTCGGCCATACCACCCTGGCCAGCCGTCCGGGCTGGGGCGCGAAGGACTTGGCGGGATCTTCGGCATAGACCCGCACCTCGACCGCATGACCGCGACGGGCGAGCTCACCCCGGGCAAGATCGGCCGACAAGACATCGCCCGCCGCGATTTTGAGCTGCTGTTCGACCAGATCGAGACCGGTGCACATCTCGGTGACCGGGTGCTCGACCTGCAGTCGGGCGTTGACCTCGAGAAAGAACGCATCGCCGTGGGGATCGACGACGAACTCGCAGGTGCCCGCCCCCACGTAGCGGGCGCTTCGAAAAATGGAAAGCGCGGAGCTCTCGATTGCCCTGCGCCGGGCGGCACCTTCGTCGCCACGAAAGAAAGGCGCCACCGAGGGCGACTCTTCGACGATCTTCTGGTGCCGTCGCTGCACACTGCACTCGCGCTCGCCGAGGATCACCGCACCGCCGCTTGCATCGCAAAGACCCTGCACCTCGATATGCTTGGGCGAGCTCAGGTAGCGCTCGAGGTAGATGCGGGCGTCACCGAAGGCCGCGCGGGCCCGATCGGCGCACGTCTTCAGCGCTCGCTCGAGCTTGTCCGAGCTCTCGACGACCTGCATTCCGATTCCGCCGCCGCCTCCCACCGCCTTGATGATGATGGGGTAGCCGATTCGTTCGGCGTGATCGCGGGCCAGATCGAGTGCGCCCTCGGCAGCAAGAGGCTCGTCGAGACCAGGAACCGGCCTGGCCCCCGCCAGGGTGGCCACGCGACGTGCTCGCATCTTGTCGCCCAGGGCGTCGAGAACCTCGGGGGGCGGCCCGATGAAGACCAAACCGGCGCCCTGCACGGCGCGCGCGAATGAGCTTTTCTCGCTGAGCAGACCATACCCGGGATGGATCGCCTGGGCTCCGGTGGCTCGCGCCGCGTTCACGATTTCGTCGCCCCGCAGGTAGCTGTCCTTCACGGGAGGCGGACCGATGCGCACCGACTGGTCGGCCATCTCGACGTGGAGCGCGCCCGCGTCGGCATCGGAATAGACCGCCACCGTGGAGATCCCCAGCCTGCGGCAAGTGCGTAGAATACGGCAAGCGATCTCGCCGCGGTTGGCGATGAGGACCTTGGAAAACATCATGAGAGCTTCAGGACAGACTCGCCTTTAGGTTCGATCGACCCGAACCTTCGGTTTGGCTCCCAGCAGGGCGAGCTGTCCGCACGCCGCGGCCACGTCGTCGCCGCGCCGCTTTCGCACGAAGCACGTGTAGCCCTGATCGATGAGCACCTGCTGAAACGCGTAGACGCGATCCATGTCGGGCGCGCCGAGCGACGATGCCTCGATGGAGTTCATGGGGATGAGGTTGATCTTGACGGGCAGGTCACGCAAAAGTCGCGCGACCTTGCGGGCTTCGTCGAGATCGTCGTTTTTTCCGGCAACCAGCGTGTACTCGATGAAGATCCGGCGGCGCTTGGGAAGCGGGTATCGTCGGAGCCCCGCCATGAGCTCGGCGAGCGGATACTTTCGATTGATGGGCATCAGCCGGGTGCGCGTCTCGTCGTCCGCGGCGTGCAGCGAAACGGCCAGGCCGATCTGCCCCGCGAAGTCCTCGCCCAGGCGCGCGATCTCCGGCACGAGCCCCGAGGTGCTGACGGTGATCCGGCGCGGCGACATGTTCATCCCCAGCGGGTGGGTCATGAGTCGAAGCGCGCGCGAGGTGGCCTCGTAGTTGTGCAGCGGCTCGCCCATCCCCATGAGCACGATGTTGCGAACTTCTTCCCTGCCCTCGAGCACGCGCTTGCCCAGAAGGACCTGCGCCACGATCTCGTGCGCCCCCAGGTTTCGTTTGAGCCCGGCAACGCCGCTGGCGCAGAACACGCAGCCCATCGCGCACCCCACTTGCGTGGAAATGCACTGCGTCACCCGATCGCCCGACCCCGGGCTCACGTCCACCCGTGGCGCGGCATCCGATTCCGTCGATCCATCGTCCTCGGCATCCACATCGGCCGCGCCGAGATCCGCGTCGCCCTCGTTGGTCTTGTTGGCCGGAATGATCACCGTCTCGATCGACACGCCATCGGCCAGCTTGACCAGCACCTTGCGGGTCGAATCGCTCGACCGGTGCACATTCGAGATGTGCGCAGCGTCGCCGAGCCCCTCTTCGGCGAGCCACTGCCGCAGCGGCTCGCCCAGATCGGTCATCAAATCGGGATCGAGCACCCCGCGCGCGTGAATCCATTTGAAGATCTGCTGCGTGCGAAAAGGCCGCTCACCACGCGTAGCAAGGATCTCTTTCCATTCTTCGGGCAGGCGCCCCACCGGGTGCATCGTCATTCGGTTTTTTTGGCTTCTTCCCAGTAACGGTCGAGCTCGCCCAACGGAAGCTTCTCGGAAGATCCCGCCGGCCAACCGCCGTGACGCTCTTTGACCCGCTCCTCGACGTGCGCGAAGCGGCGCTGGAATTTTTCGATTGTCCCCCGCAGTGCTCCCTCGGCGTCGACATCGACGTGGCGCGCCAGATTCACGAGCGCAAAGAGCACGTCGCCGAGCTCGTCTTCCACTTTCGATTTGTCGCCCTCGGCGATGGCACGGTCGAGCTCGCCCAGCTCTTCGGCCACCTTGGCGCGCGAGCCACGGGCGTCGGGCCAATCGAACCCCACGCGCTCGACCTTCTCGCCCACCCGCTGCGCGCGGGTGAGAGCCGGCAAGCTGCGGGGCACGCTACCGAGCAGGGGGCGATCCTTCTTCTCGGCCGCCTTGATGCGCTCCCAGTTCTGCAGAACCTCGTCGGACCCGCTCACTTCGACGTCGGCGAAAACGTGCGGGTGGCGCCGCACGAGCTTTTCGGCGATGGCCCGCACGACGTCGTCCGGCCCGAACGCCCCCTCTTGGCGCATGAGCTCTCCCAGAAAGACGACCTGCAGAAGCAAGTCGCCGAGCTCGTCGCAAAGCGACGCGCGATCGCCCGAATCGATGGCGTCGATGACCTCACAAGCTTCTTCGAGAACATAGCGGCGCAGCGTCCTCGGATCTTGCTCGCGGTCCCACGGGCAGCCG
>JBBSDY010000628.1:0-3390 GCA_038240245.1 Polyangiales bacterium | reverse complement strand
GGCATCATCGGCGCCACCGACAAGTGCCCCAACGAGCCCGAGTCGGTGAACGGCTACCAGGACGCCGACGGCTGCCCCGATACCCCGCGCGTGGTGGTGACCAAGACCGAGGTGAAGATCAGCGAGAAGATCATGTTCGCGTTCGCCAAGGCCACCATCGAGCCAGCCTCCGCAAACCTGCTCGACGAGATCGCTTACGTCATCAACGACAACCCCCAGATCGAATACCTCGAGGTTGCCGGGCACGCCGACAAGATAGGAACCGACGCGGTCAACGTTCAGCTCACCAAGCGGCGCGCGCAAGCGGTCGTCGATGCGCTCGTCAAGCGCAAGGTCGATGCCCGCAGGATGCATTCGCAGGGCTATGGCAACTACTGCTCGCTCGACGCTGGCGACAGCGAAGCATCGCGCGAGAAGAACCGGCGCGTCGAGTTCAAGATCATGCGCATCGTGGGCGTCGAAACGGGCGTCCCGCTCGGCTGCGAGCTCGCGACCCAGCGCGGCATCACCACCGGCGGCGTGCCCAAGACGGCGCCGACCCACGCCGAGCTCGAGAAGGTGAAAGAAGAGCATCCCCCTACCCCGCCCCCACCCCGCCCGCCGACACCATCTCCCGAGCCGGCGGCCACGGCTGCGCCGGGTGACGACCATCCGCCGACGGCGACGCCCGCCAAGCCCGCGCCCAAACCGGCCGTGAGCCCCGCCGCAAAGAAGTCGGCGCCGCACGCAAAACCTGTCCCGAAACCGTCGCCGAAGAAGAAGTAAGTGCGCCAGCGCGTCGATTTCGAGCTTCTGTCCGCCAAGTCAACATCAGCAGCCCGTGCGTTTGATCTCCACTTGCCCTAGGCTGGCAGCATGCGCTGCCCCCGCGACACCTCCGAGCTCCAGGCGAAACTCTACGAGGGCAGTGTCGATGTCGACCAGTGCCCTCAGTGCGCTGGAATGTTTCTCGACAAGGGCGAGCTCGAGACGATTCAAGCGACCATCGACACCGATCACCGCAAAACCGCGGTCGAGTCGCTCGACTCGTCCTGGGATCCGGTCGAAGCCGCGCCGAGCGATGTCGCCGGCCCGGTTGACTGCCCGAAATGCGGCGCGCGCATGGAGCGACGCCGTTACGGTTTCGGCTCCGAGACGATCGTCGACGAGTGCCCGAAGGGGTGCGGACTGTGGCTCGACGGAGGCGAAATGCAGGAGCTCGAACGCTTCTACGAGGCCAGCCAGCAGGACGTCGAGATCCCGATCACCTGGCGAATCTGGGCCGCCGTGCGGGGCGTGGTGAGCGGGAAAAAATCCTAGAGCGCGACCCCGGCCTTTGGCCGGAGCCCGGTCTCAAGTATCCCGGGTTGTCGCCGTTCTACATGGCGTGTCGCCGCCCCCTCCGCCCCCCATGCCCCTTCCTCCGCTTTGCAAGTGGCAGCTTTCCGCAGAGGGCCTACCGATTGGGCCACACCATGAACAGTGGATCATCGATACCATCGAGCGCGGTGAGCTCTTGAAGGGCCTTGCCCGCCCCGCTGGCGACCTTCGCTGGCGAGAGCTCAAAGCCCATCCGCGTTTTGCCGACGCGCTGCGCCGAGCAGCTTCGACCATCACGATACGGGCGCGACAATCGAGCCACGGAAAGCTGAAGAATTCCCGCCGCTAGACGGCGCCAACCACCGGCCGATCTGGCCCGCGGTCTACGATTGGCTCTTCGGCGCAACCTTGTGATGCCCTTGCGCGGTCTTCTTGTGCGGCTTGTGAGCCTTCCTTGCGGCGGGCTTGACGTGGCTCGCCGTCGTCACGGGCGCGGCTTGCGCCAGGACGGGTGCAAACGCCGTGAGAAGTCCAACGCCGGTAAATGCGATCATGTGCTTGAGGTTCATGGTGGTCTCCTTGTGCCTGATCAGCGCGCGAGCGGCCAAATTCCTTCACTGATTCGGCCCCCTTTCGCTCGGCTGGGTCGGTGAATAAGCTTGGCGATCCCCCGTCTTACGCCCACGATGCCCATGCCTTCACCGCACCTCTCTCGTCAGCTGATCGTTGTCGGCGGCCTCGGCGTTGTTTGCCTCACCGCGTGCGGTTCGGGCAGCGGCAGCGCCGGTAACGGCGACGGCGGCGCGACGAGCTCGGGCCACGGTTGCCAGCCGGTCAACCTCGACGGCAGCGTGTTCGGCAGCAAGGGCACGGCCACGCTCACCGGAATGGGCACCCTTCCCGACGGCATCCCGGACGGGCTCGAGCTCGAGCTCCTCGTAAGGAGCGGCCTCGCGAGCATCGGCGTTTTGCCGGACAATTTCCTCGAAGCCAACGATCGCATCTGCGGGAAGAGGTTTCAGTACAAGGTCAACAAGATCGAAGCGGGCACCTACACGCTCATCTTCGAGGTGTTCGACACGAGCTCCACCTCGTCCGCGCCGGTCTTCGAAGGCACGGCGCCCAGCGACTTCACCGTCACCGATGGACAAATGCTCAACCTCGACACCACGTTCCAGTGACCGATCCCCTCACCACGGCCGAGCTCCGTGCGCTCACGGAGCGCACGCTGGGCCATTACGACGGTGCCGCGCGCGAGTTTCGCGAGGGAACGCGCTCGCACGACGTTTCGCAAAACTATGCGGCGCTCCTCGACGCGATCGAAGGCTCGCCGCCCCATACATTGCTCGACCTGGGCTGCGGTCCGGGCCGCGATCTGGCGTATTTTCGCTCCCTCGGGCACGAGGCCGTTGGGCTCGATGGATCGGCGCGCTTCGTGGAAATGGCGCGCGCGGCGACGGGGTGCGAGGTGTTGCACCAGAATTTTCTCGGCCTCGATTTGCCAGCCGCGCGCTTTCACGGTGTCTTCGCCAATGCGTCGCTCTTTCACGTTCCAACCCAGGAGCTACCCCGGGTTCTAGGCCAGATCTGGACGTCGCTTCGACCGCGCGGTGTCCTGTTCTGCTCGAACCCCCGGGGGCAAGACACCGAGGGATTTTCGGGCGAGCGGTACGGCGCGTTTCATACGCTCGAGTCGTGGCGTGGATACGTGGCGCCCGCGGGTTTCAGCGAGATCGCTCATTACTATCGCCCGGTGGGAAAACCGCTCGCCCAGCAACCGTGGCTGGCCACCGTCTGGCGCCGAGAGTCCGTCTAGGACCACGACGCAACCCCTCGATCACGAATTCGACGGCAGGTGAGCAGGGCGTGCTCACCTCGGCTCGATCGGATCGCAATGGCCATGGCACCAACATCCGCGCCTGCTACTCCAGGGTGGCACGAGTCGTGCGGATCAGCACCCACCCAAAACGACCACGAAAGAGAGCGCGAGAGATGGCGAAATCGACGATTTTGGCGCTGGTGATCGGAGGAGCCTTGCTACTGGGCGTGATCCTCACGACCGGCTCGTACAACTCCCTCGTCTCGCTCGAT
>JBBSDY010000627.1:0-3393 GCA_038240245.1 Polyangiales bacterium | reverse complement strand
GGTGGGGGAGAGACATGGCCTCCATTTGTAGCAGATAGGCCATCGTGCTCCGCAACCGTAACATTCTCGACACAGTCCGGGGCTACCGTGGCGCCATGCAGGGTATCCACGCGAAGGGTCGTGTCGCCGACACGCACTCCAAGGCGCTGAGCATCAACCTCGACACCCGACGCTATGGCACCTTCGCCGAGATCGGTGCCGGACAGGAGGTCGTCCGCTGGTTCTTTTTGGCGGGGGGCGCGGCCGGCACCATCGCCAAGAGCATGTCCGCCTACGACATGAACGTGAGCGACGCGATCTACGGCAGGACCGAGCGCTACGTCTGCCGCCCCCGCCTGCAAGCGATGCTCGACCACGAATACGATCTCAACTTGACCCGCCTCATGGAGACGCGCGGTGGCTCCACGGCGTTCTTCGCCTTCGCCGACACCGTCTCGGCGCGCAACTTCAAGGGCACCAACGAGTGTCACGGCTGGATGGGCGTGAAATTCCAGTCGCATCCTCGCGACGAGGCCAGCCAGATCATCATCCACGTTCGCATGCTCGACGGCGAAAACGCGCTGCAGCAAGAGGCGCTGGGCATCGTGGGCGTCAATTTGCTTTATGGCGCGTTCTTCTTGTTTCACGAGCCCGAACAGCTCGTCGAATCTCTGCTCGATGGGCTCACCACCGCGCGGCTCGAGATCGACATGATCGAGTTTTCGGGGATCGAGTTCCGCCACGTCGACAACCGGCACATGAGCATGAAGCTGGTGCAGGTGGGATTGAGCGGTCTCGCGATGTTCGATCCCCGCGGCAAGGTGCTCCAGCCGTCAGAAGCTCTCTACAAAAAGCACGTGCTGGTCGAACGGGGAAGCTTTCGCCCCGTCTGCCACGTGAACATGGACATGATCCGCTCTGCCCGCGACAGCTTTGCCCGCGACATCGGCGACGAAGGCGGCGAGATCCTCGAGGTCATGGAGCTCACCATGCGCAACCTTCGCGAGGAGGGAGGCGAGGTCGACCGCAGCGATTTCTTGGCGCGGGCCGACATGCTTGCAGCATCCGGCAAGATGGTCGTGATCTCGGACTACTTCGAGTACTACCGCCTGGCCGCTCACCTGGCGAAGTACACCAAGCTGCGCATCGGCATCACCATGGGGGCGTCGAGCCTGCGCGATCTGCTGGAAGAAAAGTACTACACCAAGCTCGAGGGCGGCATTCTCGAGTCATTTGGGCGTCTCTTCAAGAACGACCTGCGCCTTTACATCTATCCGCTGCTCGACCGCGCCACCGGCTCGCTGGTCACCGTCGATACCCTCGAAGTGCCGGCGAACTTGCGCAAGCTCTACGGCTACCTCGTCGACAACGAGTTCATTCGGCAGCTCGATGACGTCAACCACGACTACCTGCCGATGTTCTCGCGCGATGCGTTACGCAAGATCAAGAGCGGCGACGTGTCGTGGGAAAAGATGGTTCCCGACGCGGTTGCCCTGGTCATCAAGCAGCGCCGTTTCTTCGGCTATTGTCCCCCCGAGGGAGGCGAGCCCGCCGCGCACTTGCTGGAGGACAATTAGGGTCGTCGATCGTCTCGCGGCCCTGGCGTTGAATGTCCCGTGCAGCGACGCTAGGGTTCTCGGCAGTGACCGCCGGCGGAGGGCGGGTTGGATGGACGAAGACGACGAGCTCATCGCGGTCTCGCCAAGGCACTCGGTGCGGTTGGCCGCCGAGTACGCCGACCTTTTGAAGCGCGCCCCGTCGCGCGACTTCCTGGTGCGTACGATCACCCGCCGCGAGGCCAAGGGCCTGCCCCTCATGAGCGCCGACATCGTCATCGCCGGCGCCGCCACGCGCGAGGCCTTTCCCGGGGCGCAGCGCTATCCGCTTCACTTTCGAAAGACGTACTACCCGGGGCGGCTCCACGGCGATCCCAAGGACGAGTTCGACCGCCAAACCGAGGCATCGGCGCTCATCGGCATCCCCGACCCCATCGGGTACGCGCCCGACACGTTTCGCTCGTGTCTCTTGCCCGGTACGCCGTACTCTCGCCTGTCGCCCCTCGACGTATCGCCCGAAGAGAGCCAGCTACGGCACGCGCGTGAGCTCGATCTTGCCACCGCCGCGGGGCTCTTTCAGCTCGTCGAGTCGGCGTATGCAAGCCTGGTTTCCTTGCACGACGGTGGGATCGCGCACGGAGACGCCGAGCTTCACAACTTCATCGTCTGCCCGTCTCCGCTCGAAATCCTGCTCATCGATTTCGAGGCCGCGCTTCGCAAAGACGCCATCACCGACGAAGCCTGGGAAAAGACGGTGACCAAGGATCTCGATCCCGTCTTGCGCGAGGCTGTGCTGCTTCAATGTTGCCTGGGTCCGCAACCGGGCCGCATGGCCGAGGCGGCACGAGCCCGCATCGACGGTCTTTTCGTGAGCCCTGCGCCATTCCGCCGCGAAATCGATCGGAACGCGACGCGGCCCGCCTAGCCCCACATTGGAGTGGTGCTGGACGGGCCGCCCGCGCTGCTTTGCTGATCAGCCCGGAAAGAGCATCTGCTGGTAGGTGGGCAACGGCCAGAGGTCGTGCGCCACCACGTCTTCTAGCGCATCCGCCGGAGCTCGCACCGCGAGCATCGCCGGAAGGACCTTCCTTTGCAGGTGTTTGGCCTCCTCGACGACGCCCTTGGCCTCGTGTGCCATCGCTGTATCGAGAACGGCGAGTGCCTTCTCGAGGTCGCCAATGAGCCCGCTCACTTGCTCGAGCGGCTTGGTGCTCACCGGTAGCCCGACCGCCTTGATGGCCGCCGCGCCCGCGGCCAGCTCGGCCTGGTAGCGAAGGGCCGCCGGCAAGATCATCGTCTTGCCCATCTTGCCGACCAGGCGCGCCTCGACCAGCACGCTCTTCACGTACTGCTCGAAGTAGATCTCGTAGCGGCTGTTCAGCTCGCGCGGAGTGAGAACCCCGAGCTTCTCGAAGAGCTGGATGACCTCGGGTTGCTGCAGCACGGGCAGCGAATCGACCGTCGTCTTGTAGTTGGGCAAACCGCGCTTCTCGGCCTCGGCGTGCCACTCGGGCGTGTAGCCGTTGCCGCTGAAGATGACGCCGTCGTGCTGCGCCGTGATCTCGGCGAGAACGGTCTGGACAGCAACGTTGAGCGTCTTGCCGCTTCCCACGGCCGCCTCGAGCTTGGTGGCAATGTAATCGAGGGACTCGGCTACCGCCGTGTTGATCGCGATCATCGGTCCGCCGATCGACTGCCCGCTTCCGACGGCACGGAACTCGAAGCGGTTGCCGCAGAAGGCGAACGGGCTGGTGCGATTGCGATCGCCCGGATCGCGCGGGAGCTTGGGCAGCGTGTCGACGCCGACTTCGAGCTTGCTCTTGGTCTTCGACGACTTGGCGCCGCCCGCCTTGATCTG
>JBBSDY010000626.1:0-3397 GCA_038240245.1 Polyangiales bacterium | reverse complement strand
CGAGCTTGCTGCAACAGATCGCCCGGGCTCGCTGGCTCGATCAGCCTGTCGGGCGTCGAAGCGGCGGCGCGTCCCGATCTCGAGGAAGCTGGCCCCGGTGCGGGCGACGGCGGTTCGTCGGTCGTCTCGGGCCCCTGCTGCGAAGCGACATCGCTCGGACCGAGCAACATCGTTCGGGGAGCGCCAAGGCGCTCCTCGTGGCCGTCGTTCGCACGCACCAGCACGATGCCCTTTCGAACGACGATCTTCACCGCGTCGCCGATCTCCACCTCGAACTCCGTTCCTACCGCCGACACCGTCCCCGCCCTCGTGGCGATGGTAAACCCGCTTCCGCTGGGCTGTGGATCGAGCGACGCCACCACCCGGCCGGCCAACAGCTCGATGCGACGGTCCGACAGTCGCGTTCCGACAAGTCTGGCACGCGAGCCCGCAACGAAGCACGCGCGAACGCCAGGATCGATCTGAAGACACGACGTGCCCTCGCGCGCTTCGAGCTCGGTGCCGGCGACCACGTCGGCTCCGGCAACGAGCGCGGCGCCGCCAAAAGAACGCAGCTCGCCCGAAGCGACGACCATGCGAACGGGCGCGGCTTCATCGCGTGCCATCGGCGTGTTTCGACCTGCGCCTCGCCAGATCAGAGCGACGGCAGCGGCGATCGCCAATGCAGCGGCGAGCCCCACGACGCCACGATTCGCCGGCCATCGGGCGACGCGGGTTGGGCGCCGGGAGAGCGTTCGCAGAACTTCCTCGACCTCGACCGACTCGACCGGGATATCGATGGGCCGCTCGGCGAGCTCGTGCCAGCCCGCTGCCTCGGCGGCGCACGACGCGCAAGCGGACGGATGCTCACGTCGAAACGCGGCCTCTTCGTCCGATACGGGATCTCCGGTCGCCTCCCGATCGGCGATCGAGATCCACCGCACGCAATCGTCATTCATTGCTTTCCCCATAACCCCGCGTCCCCGTGACGCGGTGACGGCGGATGAGCTTTCTTAGCTGATCGCGCCCGCGCAAAAGACGATCCTTGACCGTATTGGGCGAGACCTCGGTCATCTCGGCAATCTCGCGAACCGAATAGCCGAGCTGATGGCGCAGCGTGAGCACCGTTCTCGACGTCTCGGGCAAACTGCGCAGGTAGGCCTCGACGGCCCGGGGCGCGTCGTCGGTGGTCTCGCTGTCCCGAGGCGCCGCGGCCAGCTCGTCGAGCTCGACCTCTTCGGCCGTGCGGGCGATGCTCTTGCGACGGGCCGACACGGTGCGCATCGCATTGCGAACCGTGATCCGATCGGCCCAGCCCTCGAGCGAGCCGTCGGCGCGGTACGTCGCCGCCGCACGCAAGACTTGCAGCAGGCTCACCTGCAGCGTGTCGTCGGCATCGGCCGCGTCGTGGATGATGGCGTGGCAGACGCCCTTGAGGCGCCCCATGAGCCGCGTCACCACGGTCCGCTGCGCCGCGGAATCGCCTTCGGCAACGAGCCTCATCAACGTCCGATCTCCGTCGAGAGGCGATTCTGTCGGCGGCTGCACGTTGTCATCTGCCCCAGCTGGTAGAGAGTCGGCTTTCACGGTTTTCGGGTGGAATTTTTTCTCACCAAAGGGCAACGCTCACCCCCAGGTCCAGCCGGGGGCGCCACCTGGTGGAGCCGACAACCGGCTGGGGAGCTGGCGTCTCCAGGACGTAGGCCGTTGGGTTCACAATGTAGTCGAGACCCGCGAAGCCGAAAAACTCGGCCCGGCCCCACGCTTGCCTGACGACGCCGAGGCGAGGAGCGACGGAGACCGTGGCAACGGTATCGTCCGGTGTCCTGGTAAGCCCGTTCGCCGATCTGGTGGTGGAGCGCGTCTCGGCATCGACCCCGATACCAAGCTCCGCTGCAATCTCGACGATGCCCACGGGGTAGCGTCCACCGACGAACGCCTCGGCTGGGCGGCGCACGATCCGTGCGGAGGTACCGGTCGCATCGACGACCAGCGGCGCCTCCCAGGCGTACGACGCGCCCACATACCAGCTTCGGCCAGGGCCGTAGGTCGCGAAGAGTCGCACCCCGTTCTGCCATCCCAGGTCGGAAGGCCACGCCGCCCCTGCGTACCCGGCTCCGAGACGCATCCCGCTCCACGTGCGCGCACGAGCTGCGACTGAATCGGTGTCCGAAGCGGGCTCCGCGACGGCAGGCGCCGCGGGCGTTCGCGGCGCAGGTGGCGCGACGGGCTGCATTCCGATTTGGCTTCCCTCGACGAGAGCCGAGGTCGCGTAGCGCGTGATGAGCGCCACCTCTTCGAGCGCTGCCCCTTCGGCTCCTTTCGACGAACGAATGCGCCGAACGAGCAGACGCGATCCCTGCGCCTCGACCAGGTAGAGCAGCAGATCAGCGTCGCGATCGAGGTCGAGCCAAAAGGTGCCGATGGCGGCGTCGCGTCGCGAAAGCTCGGTGGCAAGATCGAGGACCGCGCGCAGGTCACCGCGCGGGACGGCGGCTTCTTCGACGACGACGTGAACAGGAACATCCGCCATCTGGGAGCGTATCGCCGCCAGGGCAGCTTCCTTTTGCGCTGGCGGCGTGTCGCGCGCAAGCAAGAGAACGACGGTGGCGGATGTTGTTGCGTGCTCTTCTGCGAGACCGATCCGCGGTGCCTGCAACGACAGGACGAACGCCGCGACGGCCAGCAGCCTCACTCGACAACCACCAGCATCGCCGAGTACGGCGACATGTTCACGCCCACGTCGGTTCCCGTCACTGTCTGGACATCGGACTCCTGCAGGTGAAGCCCCACCTTCTCGGAGAGCGTGTACGTCCGAAACGATCGCGCCGCGCGCGGCAGCTTGATCGTCGTCTGAAATCGCCCCGTGTGGCTCTTGTTGACGAGAACCACGAAGGTTCGACTCTTGTCGATGGCAGCGTAGCTCAAGAGATCCTTGTTCGACGATTCCGATTTGACGAAATGGCCACCCACGTGGGAGCCCTTGCCGTCGTAGTTACCATAGAGCTTTTGCGCGAAATAGAGGTAGTGCGAATCGTCACCCTGGTACCAGTTTTGCGCCATGTAGAGGTCTTCTTGCATGAAGATCCCCAGCACGGCGGCGCGAATGAGGGCGCCGTGAAAATAGTCACGGCTGCCGGTGTCGTACTCGTTGATGGCCAGCTTGGTGCCCGGGTAATTGTCCTCGATGACCTTCTTGAGACCCGCGATCACGGGGTGAAATGGCGCCCACATGATGTACTTGTTTTCGTCGTTCGCGGTCCAGCTATCGGGGTTGGTGAAGGTCGGATCGTACCACTCGCGAACGGCATCGAATTGCGCATCGGCCAGGGCCGGATCGTAGGGGAGATTGTCCTGCAGCCGCTTCTTGTCGTTCTTCTTGTCGCGCCCGTAAATCTCGGGATACCAGTGCACGTCG
>JBBSDY010000625.1:0-3410 GCA_038240245.1 Polyangiales bacterium | reverse complement strand
GACCTCGACCTCGACCTCGACCTCGACCTCGACCGCGACCCCGACCCCGACCACGACCGCGACCCCGACCCCGACCACGACCCCGACCTCCATCACCTCAGGCACAACCTCCCGCACAGCGTCCAGCGCGACCCCGATCACCTCGGTTTCCACACGAACGACACCCATCATCGGCGCCACGGCCCTCTCCGCAGCCGACTCCGCCGCGCGACCCCACGAATCTCCGCGCGCCAGCAACCTCGAGGCATGGCGCGCCGTCCTCGAACGGATTCGCGCTGACCGCGCTCCGCTCGCGTCGGTTCTCGAGCACGCGTCGCCCATCGCCTTCAGCGCCGAGAAGGTCGTACTCGGCTACGAGTCCAACTCGTTTCTGGCGGCGAAGGCCACCGAATCGGACGCCGTCGAGCTTTTGACCCGCCACGTTCGCGACTACTTCGGCACCGCGACACCCGTCGCGTTCGACCTGACCGCAGGCCCCAAGTCGAGCCCCTCCGTCGCGACCCTCGACGGGGAAGAGCGCCGAGCCCGCCTCGAGCAAGCACGACGCGCCGTCGCCGAGCACCCCCTCGTTCAGGCCGCCATCGACATCCTCGGCGCCGAGCTGCGAGATGTAAAGATTGGGGATTAGCCCCCCCTTGCTTTTGCAGAGCGGGCGCGGCAAAAAGGTTGGCATGCAGTTTCGCGGCGGGATGAACGAGCTGATGCGCCAGGCGGCGCGCATGCAGCGCAAGATCGAGCAGGTCAAAGAGCAGATCAAAGACCAGGAGCACGCGATGACGTCGGCGGGCGACAAGGTCAAGGTGACCGCTACCTGCGAAGGCAAGATCACCCGCGTCGAGGTCGATCCCGAGTTTCTCAAAGAAGAGGGCCTCGAGCTCGTCTGCGATGCCATTGCCGCCGCGGCGAACGGCGCCCTCGCGGCCGCTGACAAGGCCGTCGAAGACGAAGTGGCCAAGGTAACGGGAGGAGTCAAGCTTCCGAATCTGCCCGGCTGACGGAATCCACCGCCGTGCTGCCCGAACGTCTCACGAGGTTGGTGACGCTGCTCTCCCGGCTCCCCGGGGTGGGAGAAAAAACGGCGCAGCGGTTCGTGTTGTTCCTCGTCACCCAGGAATCAGACCTGCCTCGGCGCCTGGCCGAAGAGCTCGTCTCGCTGTCCACGCACCTTCGCGCCTGCGAGCGCTGCGGGCACATCGCCGAAGTGGGCGAGCCGGGCGCGCCCATCTGGTGCTCGATCTGTCTCGACAACAAACGCGATCCACGCCAGCTCTGCATCGTGGCCAAGGTGCAAGATCTGTTGGCCATCGAGCGGAGCGGCGCCATGCGCGGCCGGTACTTCGTTCTGGGTAAGCTCCTGTCTCCTCTCGAAGGAATCGGACCCGAAGACCTGCCCATCGCGACGCTGAAGCGGCGCCTCGCCGAGGCCGTGATCACCGAGGTCGTCGTCGCCACACCACCGTCGGTCGACGGCGAGGCAACGGCCTTGCTCCTGGCGCGCGAGCTTTCGGGACACAAGCTGCGCGTCTCGCGCATCGCGAGCGGCGTCCCCCACGGAGGCGATCTCGAGTTCGCCGATCAGATCACGCTTGGGCGGGCCATCGAGGGACGCAAAGATCTTTGACAGGAGACACGCCATTGTCCAAACAGATCATCACCACCACCGGCGCCCCCCAGGCCATCGGCCCCTACTCCCAGGCCGTGCGCGTCGGCGATCTCGTCTTCTTGAGCGGGCAAATCCCGCTCGATCCTGCCACCGGCGCGATGGTGACCGGCGACACGGCCACCCAGACCAGGCGGGTCATGGACAACCTGGGCGCTGTTCTGGGCGCCGCGGGGGCGACATTCGCCAGCGTCGTGCGCGCCACGATCTATCTGGTCGACCTGGGCGACTTTGCGAAGGTAGGCGAGGTATATGGAAGCTACTTCTCGACCGAGCCCCCCGCGCGAGCGACGGTGCAGGTGGCCGCGCTTCCGCGCGGAGCCGCGGTCGAGATCGACATGATTGCGCACCTAGGAGAATGAGATCCTGATGGCTAAGACGACCAAAGAAGCGGTGGCATTCGACTCGGATCTGCTCGGCGCCGACGCGGGCAGCGCACTTGCCGCGCTGGGCAAGGCGGGCGATCGCGGGGCGGATCTGGTCGATGCGTGGGTGGGCTCCAAGAACGCGGCGGCGGTGGCCGCCGTGGCCGAAAGTGAAGCCGCACCCGGTGCTGCTCGCAAGGCGGCACGCCGGGGCATCAATGTTCTCAAGGCGCGCGGTGTAGCGATCCCCGATCGCACGCATGTCGCCCGCATGCCCACCGACGAGATCGAAGGCTATGACGCGTGGCTGGTTCCGCCCGATGGGGGCGGCTCGATGATCATCCTCATCGCGTCGCGCCGGCAGAGTGGAAGGCATCGCGTCGTGCACGCCATCCTGCGCGACGGTGTGGGACTTCTGGAGATCCGGGTGCTCGAGATGAGCCGCGCGCAGCTCAAGACTTCATTCGATGAGAGCACGCGACGCATCGGCTACCCACCGGTCCCCGTCCCGCTCGACTGGGCGCGCTCCCGGATCGCTGCGGCCAGGGCCGAGAACGCGAAGACCGGCGCCATTCTACCGTTGGGGCTCGATACCGACGCCGACATCCTCGGCCCCGCTCCGGCGAGTCCACCCGCGCACCCCGTCGATGCGGCCAATCTCGACCTCAAAGCGGCGGCGGCCTCGGTCTCCGAATCGGGCATTTTGCACAACGAGCCCGAGCTGCGAGGCTGGTTGCCGAGCGGCCAGGCCATGCAAGAGCTTCTCGTCGATGTCGGCCAGAAGCTCGGCGCCACCGGCGCGACGGACGACACTGCGAAGTCCGCCGTCGAGGGGGCGCCACAAGAGAAGATCGACGCCGTGATCGGCGCCGCCATCGACGCCGCGACGGATCGATTTTTTGCGCCAGAGATTCGCGAGCGGCTGGCCGCGCGCATGAAAGACTCGGCCATCTCCATCCTCGCGCGGGCGGGTGGCGAGCGCGCCGCGCTCGTCCTGGCCACCGCCCAGGCCACGGCACAAGCCGGTCTCATCACATCGCCCCCGCACGAAGTGCCGTTCTTGCGCGCTTTTTTTCAGAAGGGTCTGGCGATGGTCGCCGCGCAATCGGGCGGGCGGCTCGAAATACCGGTGCCGGTCCAGGGCGAAGCCGCGGCCCCGTGATCTTTTAAAAGAACGTGATGGATCCGAGTTCGGTCGTGGCATCGAGCGCGCCCGTTCCGTCGCCGACCGTGGCCGAGCCACTGGCCATGTCGGGGGCGAGGGTCTGCATCGTGAACGCCACCGGAAACGCGACCTGGCCGCCCGACGCCTTGGCGGTGATGGCCAGGTTGCCGGCGATGCTCGCCCTGATGTCGCCGAGAGCGGTATGCAGGACGTTGACGGG
>JBBSDY010000624.1:0-3419 GCA_038240245.1 Polyangiales bacterium | reverse complement strand
TGTCGCCGTGCGCGTCGTCGAGGAAGTTCTCGAGGATGGCGGTGGGCACGAAGGTAAAACGCATGGGAACGTGCGCCGTGACCGGCTTGCCGCCGTAGAGGATGGTCATCATCAGGTGCCACTGGCCCGACGCCTCTTGAATCTCTTTTCGGGAGTAGGTGATCGATCCTGACGCGAAGGCGCTTCCTATCGTGAGCGCGAAGGCACAGAGGAAGGCCGACACGGAAACCACGAAATGCGAGCGGACGAGTCTCATGGCCGCGCACGTTACCACAACCCAAGGCGCCGGCAGACGCCTAGCTCTTGTCGCGGCTCATTTTGCCGTTGGTGGCGACGGTGATGGCCGCCATGTGAACGATGGTTTCCACCGAGCTGTTCTGGGACAGGACGGTGACCGGCTTCTTCATCCCTAGCAAGATGGGTCCCACCGCCTGCGCACCACCGAATGCGGTGAGAAGCTTGTAGGCGATGTTGCCCGAATCGAGATCGGGGAAGATGAGAACGTTCGCGGCCCCCTCGAGGTCGGAGAACGACCAGTCCTCGCGCAGGGCGGGCTGCAGGGCGACGTCGGCCTGCATTTCGCCGTCGATCATCAGATCGGGGCGCAGGCGCTTGACGATGGCGGTCGCCTCGGCGACGCGTCGTGGGCTCGAGTCGGTGAGTGTCGAGCCAAAGTTGGAAAAAGAGAGCATCGCGATGCGCGGCTCGATGCCGAGATCGAGAACGGCGTCGGCGGTGCTGACGGCGATCTCGGCGAGCGTCTCGGCGTCGGGGCAAATGTTGACCGTGGTGTCGGCGCAAAAAAGGACATCGTGTCCCTTGAGCAGCATGTACATGCCGGCCGCGCGCCTGACGCCGGGGCGCAGGCCGATGATCTGCAGGGCCGGGCGAATCGTGTCCGGATAGGTCGAGGTGAGCCCGGACACCACGCCGTCGGCGTCGCCCGCGTCGACCATCATCATGCCGAAGGCGCGTCTTTCGCGAGCCATCACCTTTTGCGCGTTGTAGCGGGTCATCCCCTTGCGGCGCCGCTTGTCCCAGTACGCCTCGACGTAGGCCTCGAGGCGCGGCGAATCCTCGGGGCTGATGATGTCGGCCTGCGTCAAGTCGAGGGTGAGCTCTTCGGCGCGCGCACGAATGACGTTCGGCCGACCGAGCAGGATGGGCCGGCAGATCCGCTCGTCGGCAACGATCTGGGCGGCGCGCAGGATCTTGTCGTCCTCGCCCTCGGTGAAGACGATGCGCGCCTCGGTGACCTTGGCCAACGAGAAGATCTTGCGCATGACCTGGCGTGACGGATTGATCCGTCGTTCGAGGCGGTCGCGGTACTCGACCAGATCGAGATGGCGCTCGGCGACGCCGGTCTCGATGGCGGCCCTGGCCACGGCGGGCGTGACCCACAAGAGGACGCGCTCGTCGAATGGCTTGGGGATGATGTACTCCGGACCAAACTTGATGGACTCGAGCCCGTACGCCTGCACGACCTGCTCGGGCACGTCCTGGCGCGCGAGATCGGCCAGAGCGTGCGTGGCGGCGAGCTTCATCGCGTCGTTGATGGCGCGGGCGCCCACGTCGAGCGCGCCCCTGAAAATGTACGGGTAGCCGAGGACGTTGTTGACCTGGTTGGGATGGTCGCTGCGCCCGGTGGCCACGATGGCGTCGGGCCGGGCGGCGATGGCGACGTCGTAGGGAACCTCGGGATCGGGGTTGGCCAGGGCGAAGATGATGGGCCGCGGAGCCATCGCCTTCAGCATCTCGGCGTTGACGATGTCGCCGGCGGATAGACCGATGAGGACGTCCTTGCCCCGAATGGCTTCGTCGATGGTGCGCTGCTGGGTATCGACGGCGAAGGCGCCCTTGTACGGATCCATCTCGTGGGTGCGACCGGCGTAGACGATGCCGACCTTGTCGAACATGGTGATGCTCGACTGCTTGACACCGAGCTTGACCCAGAGCTGCATGCAGCGAACGGCGGCCGCCCCCGCGCCCAGGCAAAGAATCTGGAGCTCAGCGAGCTTCTTTTTCGCGATGTGGCACGCGTTGAGAAGCGCAGCCCCGGTGATGATGGCGGTGCCATGCTGATCGTCGTGGAAGACCGGGATCGACATGCGGCGCTGGAGCTGTTCTTCGATGTAAAAGCACTCTGGCGCCTTGATGTCCTCGAGGTTGATGGCTCCGAACGTGGGCTCGAGCGTGGACACAGCCTCGATGAAGCGATCGGGATCCTCGGCGGCAAGCTCGAGATCGAAGACGTCGATGTCGGCGAGGCGCTTGAAGAGCAGACTCTTGCCTTCCATGACCGGCTTGGCGGCGTAAGGCCCGATGTTGCCGAGACCGAGCACGGCGGTGCCGTTGGTGATGACGCCGACCAGGTTCCCGCGCGCGGTGTACACGTCGACCAGCGAGCGATCGCGGGCGATCTCGCGGCACGGCTCGGCCACGCCCGGCGAGTAGGCGAGCGACAGATCGCGCTGGGTCGTGCACGGCTTGGTGGGGACGACCTCGATTTTTCCGGGGCGGCCGAGCGAGTGGTATTCGAGGGCGTCTTGTTTTCGAATCAAGGTCACTGAAAGTAACCCTTGTCGGTCAGCACGTCCTTCAGGTGGGGATGGTCGTGGATGTCGGGCTTCTTGGCCTGCTCGCGAAGGCGCGTGATGGTGTTGTGCGGCCAGCCCTTCTGGAACATGTTCACGATCCACTTGGCGACCGAGCCCTTGGGATCGGCGTGGATCTCGGCCACGATGTGCGTCTTGGTGCCGTGCTCCAAGGCGGTGAGCGTGAACGAGCTATGAAGGAGCTCGCCTCGAACGAAATGGGTCTCCGGCGCGAGGGGATCGGTGACCGAGTGGATCTTCAGGGCCACTGTTTTCTGTGCCGGGTCGAACTCCATCTTGGCATCGATCACGAAGTCGCGGTCCTTCAGAATGAACGGCGTCGTGACGTGGTCGTATTCGATTCGCTCGTCCTCGCTGATCTGCCTCAAGGTTTTTGCCTCGGCCAGGCTGTCGATCCACTCGGTGGCACGCGAGATGTCGACGAGGACGCTGGCCACCCGCAGGATCGTGGCGTCGACGACACCCTCGCCCTTGAACGCGATGATCGGGCTTCCCGGTATTTCGCGGCGGTAGACGCGGATTCCGTCGGACTCGTCGATTTTCTCCCAAGCTGGCACGGACGCCGGATCGGCGTGCGCCACGGAGCCCGGTACGGCGCTCATTGCGACCGAGAGGGCCAGAAGCAGCAGTTGCAGTCGACGCGGAGAAGAAACGGCCATGATGGACCCCACCTTCGAAGGGAGCTTCCCGGCTTCCCGTCATCCTGTCAAACGTTAGCGTGGTATACATTCGCTCATGCCAGCCCGGTCAGGCCTCTCGGATTTCGTCGTTTTCGCCTTCGCGCTGGGGGGCGCACCCACATGG
>JBBSDY010000623.1:0-3428 GCA_038240245.1 Polyangiales bacterium | reverse complement strand
GCGAGGGGGTTTCATGGCCATCGCGACCCCCGGAGGCGTGCCGGTGGTGATGATGTCGCCTGGCTCGAGCGTCACGTTCCGGCTGACGAACTCGATGAGGTACGGGATATCGAAGATGAACTTCGAGGTGTTGCCGGTCTGGCGAACCTCGCCGTCGATCTTGCAGCTCAGGGCGAGCGCGTGGGGATCCGACAGCTCGTCGCTGGTGACGAGCCAGGGGCCGATGGGCGCGAACGTGTCGAACGATTTGCCGCGGTACCACTGACCTCCCTCCTTGATCTGGGCGGTGCGTTCGCTGACGTCGTTGCAGATCATGTAGCCGGCGACATGGGCGAGCGCGTCGGCACGGGGCACGCGCTTGCACCTTTTGCCGATCACGAATGCCAGCTCGACCTCGTAGTCGACCGTATTGTAGTTCGACGGCATGACCACGTCGTCATAGGGACCGTTGATCGCCGTCGACGCCTTGTCGAAGAAGATCGGCTTTTCGGGGATGGCGGCGTTGGTCTCCTTGGCGTGGTCGACGTAGTTGAGACCCACCGCCATGAATTTGGACGGCCGCGCCACGGGGGGACCTGTCCGCGTTTTCGAGAGCCTCACCCGCGGGAGGCCTCCGTTGTCGACGGCGTCACGCACGCGGGCGATGCCTCCCTCGGCAAAAAATGGAGGGTCGAAATCCTTGACCACGGAAGAGAGGTCGAAGGCTTCGTCGTCCGACGCCCAAACCGCGGGCCGCTCGGTGCCTTTGTCCCCCAGGCGCATCAGCTTCATGTTGGGCTCACCTGGGCCGTACCCATATCAGGCTGCGAACTCCTCGGCGAGGAGCTCTTGCGTAGGAGCATTGCCAACGCGACCAGGTAGCACGCGACGCCGGCGACCGTCGTCATCTTGAACCCGAGCTCCATCGACAGGGCCAGCGAGAAAACGCTGGCCAGCACGCTGGCCGCGCCATTGATGGCCCACAGCCACGGCTTGTGCTCCTCGGGGCACGTCGCCATGCCCAGGGGGAACGGAAATCCCATCAAGAAACCGGCCGGAACCAGGACGGCTCCGCTGACCACGACGCGAGCTGCGAACGACCAGCCGAGGGTCGCTCCAAAGAGCGGCCCGAGCAGCCAGTTGACCACGACGAGCGCAAGCGGAACGACCAGACCCCAGGCTTTCAGGTGATGCATGCCGATCCGGCCCGCGGTGAGCGATCCGCAACCCGCCCCGAAGAGCAGGCTGGCGAGAACGACCGTGCTCGCGTAGCTCGGATGACCAAGGTAGAGCACGAACCTCTGCATCCACGGGACCTCGACGAGCATGAACCCGAGGCCGATGCACACGAAATACGCGCTGCCGTACCAAAGCTCGGGCGAGCGCTTGAGCTTGCTGCCGAATGCGAAGGGCAGAAAAAAGAGCGCGAACGTCAGCACGCTCACCATCCCCAAAAGAACGCGGAGCATCGCCACCGAGTGCTCGTTGTTGGACAGCGTCGCGAAGTACCCGGGGTCCACGGTCCCGAACAGCGATACGGTCTGAAAAAAGAACGGGCGATCGTCGGTCGACGCGGACAGATCCAGCCCTTCCTTGACATACTGCCCCGAGCCGTCGGCCATGACCGATGCGACGACGGTGTCCTCATCGGCGTCCTGGGGCACCGGCCAGCGTCGCCGAAAGCCGCGATCGTCGGCGATCTCGTCGAGCTTGGCGAGGCGCGCGCTGTCGAAGGGCGTGCGCGAGATCAAGAACGTACCCACGTCCCACGCCTGAAACACGACAACGTGGTGCGCGGCATCAGCCTTGCGCGAGGGCGCGGCTCGCCAGCTCGGCCAGCCGCGCTCCTTCGAGCTGACGATCGCCGGACATCCAGCGGCTGATCGAGACGATGCCGCCGGGCGATGTTTTCTGCAGGTAAAGGCGCAGCGCTTCGACGGTGTAGAGGTAGTTCTCGGACAACGCGAAGGCGCCGGCCGCGGTGGCGGCCCAGCTATCGATGAGCGAGATTTGGATCATGTCGTAGCCGCCGCGCGAGTGCGCCAGAAAGCTTCGACCTTCGCCGACTGTGCTGTGAACGCCTGGCAGGTGGTAGACGTCCCCCGAAAATTCGCGGAAGGGCCCGGAAAGGGCATCGACGATGTGCCCGTTCAGCTCCACGGCGTCGACGTCGGTCGCGCCCGCCTTGAGCGCGGACAGGATGTCCCGTCCGCCGCCGGCGCCCACGATGCAGACGCGCTCGGGTTTCTGGAGCTGGTAGCCGATGCTGGTGACGTCGAAGAAGAGGTGCGTGAGCGCGGCGGGGGTCGTCTCGAGGTGCGTGATGGGCGTGCCGGCGGATGCATCTTGCTCGATCCAGAGCTGCTTCAGCGGCTTGGCCTCGTAGTTCCAGCCCATTCCCCACCCGAAGCCGGCCTTGGGATCTTTGACGTAGAAGACGTCGGGATGGATGGTGATGCGCGCCGTCGGCGTCCACTTCACGTAAAGCAGGTTGTCCGGCTCGATGTAGGACTTGGCGACGCGAAGTCGCAGCGGATCGCGGGTCACCAGACACGCCACGACGATGAGCGCCGCCGTGACGACGGGGATCGAGACGCGCCGGCTGAGCAGCGCCGCGGCGACGAGCGGCAGAAGGCCTGCGGCAGCGATGATGTGGGGCGTCGGAACGACGTTCATCAGCGGAACGATGAGCAGCGCTCCCACCATGGCGCCCAGCAGATCGGCCGCGTACATCCGTCCGATCTCGCGTCCCTCGGCTTGCATCAGAAGGAGACACACCGCGCTGCCGAGGCACAGCATCGGCATGAGGATGCAGACGAGCACCAGCAGAAGCTCGGGATTCAAGAGCGCCCCCAGCCCCGGTGGAATCGGCCAGTGAGGAATGATCTGGCTGCCCTTGAAGAGCAGGGCCACCGACGCCGGAAGGGCCACCCCGCCGAGGACGAGCGCCGTTTGTAGGGCTCGCTCGCCAGGCTTGCGGAGCGTGAACCACACGCCGGGCGCTCCCAGGCCGAGCATGGCCATGGAGATGGCCAAAAATGCAAAGTGGTACCAGAGCACCACGGACAGAACGCGCGTGATGGCGATCTCGTCGAGAAGCACCGCGCAGGAGACCAGGCCGATCGCGGCGTAGGCCCGCGCGCGACCGGGGCTGGCTATCGGAACCAAACGTGCTTGAAGTGAACGCTGGGCGCGAGCGGTGAGTTGATCTTCAGCGAATGCGCGATCTGGATCGCCCCGCCGTCGGCGCTCACCGCGGCGGTGATGGTGGCGGCGTCATACTTGAGAATGTACTGAAGCGCGCCACAAACCCAGAGATTGCCCTGGGGGTCGAAGGTCAAGATGGCGGTGTTGCTGGTCAGCGCTGCATTCATGCCAGCGTCGGTCAGCGTGACGGTGGTCACGGGAACCGTCTTGTCGACATTGCCCACCAGATCGCCGGCAGCGAG
>JBBSDY010000622.1:0-3428 GCA_038240245.1 Polyangiales bacterium | reverse complement strand
GACTCCGAAGCGCAACGACATCTGCTCGCCAACATCGAGCTGGCGCGGGAGCTGGGAGCCGAAGTCGTCAAGGTGAAGGGGCACGATCCAGTACACACCATCCTCGATTTCGCGCGCTCGCACGGTGTGGGCCAGATCATCATTGGTCGTTCGCATCAGCCGTGGTGGAGGCAGCTCCTCGGGCGTTCGGTACCGCTCCGGTTGGTCAAAGAAGGCGATGGATTCGATTTGCAGATCGTATCCATTCCGGCAGAGGACAAAAAGCCATGAGCCTGCGCGCAAAGTTGCTGCTGGCGCTGAGCCCGCTTCTCCTTTCGCTCGGCGTCGCGGTCATTGCCGCAGGGGTCATGAGCGCGAGTCTTGGCAAAAGCTCGCGACGCATCTTCGACGACAACTACCGCAGTGTTCTGGCCGCGCAGCGGATGAAGGAGGCCGTCGAGCGCATCGACAGCGGCGCCTTGTTCATCGTCCTGGGAGAGATCGAGAAGGGGATGGCGCAGGCGGCCACGTCCAGTCGGCGTTTCGAGGACGAGTTGCGGGTGGAGGAGAAGAACATCACCGAGACCGGCGAAACCGAAGCAGCAGGGCGCCTGCGCGAGCTCTGGGCCGCCTACCAGGAGAGGTTCGCGCGGCTTGGCGCTCTCGGCGTGCCCGAACGGAAGGCGTATTACTTCCAACAGCTTTTGCCGGCGTTCGTTGCGGTCAAGGAATGCGCCAACGTCGTCCTCGATATGAACCAAGACGCGATGATCCGCAAGAGCGCGAAGGCCGAACGCTCGTCGCAAGAGTGGAGCCGGATCATCCTCCTGGTCGGCCTGACGGGGTGCCTCCTGGCGCTCGTTGCGTCGTCGGCCTGGATGACGCGGCTGCTGCGACCGCTCTCCATTGTCGAGGCGGCGGCGCGCCGCATCGGCGAAGGAGATCTCGACGCTCGGGCGGTCGTCGAAGGCACCGGCGAGGTCGCTGCTCTGGCCAAGGAGTTCAACACCATGGCGTTGCGGCTGCAGAAGTACCGCGACAGCTCCTTGGGAGAGCTCCTGCAGGCGCAGCAAGATCTCCAGGCCGCCATCGACAGTCTGCCCGATCCGGTCCTCGTCATCGCTTCGGGGGGCGATTTGCTCCACGCGAACCGCGCGGCCGAGACCTTGCTCGGCGTACGTCTGTCCGAGGCGACCGACTGGCTCGGGGCCATCGATCCCGATCTCCGGGCCGTGCTCGAGCGCGTGCGCGCCCACGTGCTGTCGGGCAAGGGCCCCTACGTTCCCAAGGGGCTCGAAGAGGCAACGCGGGTGCAGGCGCCGGAGGGCGATCGCCATCTCTTGCCGCGTGCAAGCCCCGTGTACGACGAGGAACGAACGGTGATCGGGACGACCATCGTCCTGCAGGACGTCACGCGCCTTTTGCGCTTCGACGAGCTCAAGAACAACCTCGTCGCCACCGTGGCGCACGAGTTTCGAACGCCGCTCACCTCCATCCGCATGGCCATTCATCTTTGCTCGGAGGGCACCGTCGGCCCGCTCACGCCCAAGCAGGCCGATCTCCTTTTTGCGGCGCGCGAAGACTGCGATCGGTTGCAGACCATCGTCGACGAGCTGCTCGATGTCTCGCGTCTGCAGGAGGGCCGTCCCATGCTCCAGCGGTCGCCGATGTCGGCGGAACACCTGGTGCGCGAGGCGGTGGACGCGCACGCCAGCGAGGCGGCGGGAGCTAAAGTCAACCTCAAGCCCGAGGTCCTACCCGGCGTGGGCAACGTCATCGCCGATCCCGATCGAATCCAGATCGTTTTGTCGAATCTCATCACCAACGCCATCCATCACAGCATGCCCGGCGCCACCGTGGCGGCCCGCGCTGAGCGTTCGAACGGATGGGTGCGCTTCGAGGTGAGCGACCAGGGGCCGGGCGTCGCGCCTCAGCACCAGCGGGCGATCTTCGAGCGCTTTTATCAGGCTCCGGGCGGCAATCCCGGGGGTGCAGGTCTGGGCCTCGCCATCGCCAAGGACATCATCGACGAGCACGGCGGATCGATCGGTGTCGACTGCGAGCCGGGCAAGGGTGCGCGCTTCTGGTTTCGCTTACCCGCAGCCGAGGAAGCGGCGAGCTGATGCTACGAGCCCTGCTCGAACTTGCGGCGCTTGCGCCAGAGGGTCGAGGCGTCGATGCCCAGGACGCGTGCGGCCTCCTCGGCAGTGGTGGTTCGAGCCAGGACGCGCTCGATGTGCTCGCGCTCGATGTGCTCGATCGGGTAGTCGCCCCCGAGCTCGATGGTGTGGCCCTGCGCCAGCGACGCGCGGATCCGTTCGGGGAAAGCGGCGGGCTCCACGACCTGGGCGGGCCAGAGAATGGCGACGCGCTCGATGACGTTGCGCAGCTCGCGAATGTTGCCTGGCCAGGCGTAAGCGAGCAACGATTGCTCGGCCGCGGGCGAGAGGGACAGGGCGAGCCTCTTCGACTTGGCGCTGAAGAAGGCGAGAAATCGATTGGCCAGGTGCAAGATGTCCTCGCGACGCTCACGAAGCGGCGGGACCATGATCTCCAATACGTTGAGCCGGTACAGGAGATCCTCGCGAAAGCGCCCTTGCGCGACATCTTCTTCGAGGTTGCGGTTGGTGGCGGCGATGACACGCACGTCGGCATGGCGGGTTCGATTGTCGCCCAGCCGCTCGAACTGCTTTTCCTGAAGGAAGCGCAGCAGCTTGGCCTGCAGGTTGGGCGAGATCTCGGCGATCTCGTCGAGAAAGAGGCTGCCACCGTCGGCCGATTCGACGCGTCCCACCTGGTCGCGTACGGCGCCCGTGAAAGCGCCCTTCACGTGCCCGAAGAGCTCGCTGGCGAGGAGCTCCTCGGAAAGGGTGGGGCAATTGACCGTCACGAAGGGGCGGTCGTGGCGCGGACTTTGTCGATGCAGCGCGTGGGCAAAAAGGCCTTTGCCGGTGCCGCTCTCACCTCGAAAAAGAACGGTGGCGTCGCTGTTCGCCGCGCGAGCCAGGGACTGCACGATCGCGCGCACGGCCGGCGATTCCGACGACAGGTCGACCGCGGGTGCCTCGCTGGCGAGCCGTGCCTCGAGATCGGCCACGCGGAACGTGAGCGCACGGCGCTGGACACTTTGCTCGACGATGTGCCGCACCTGCGCCGGAGAGAAGGGCTTGGGCAGGTAGTCTCGCGCACCCCGCCGCACCGCTTCGACCGCCGTATCGAAGGTCGCGTAGGCCGTAATGATGATGATGTCGAGGTTGGGGCTCGCGCCGAGGAGCTCGGGAATCAAATCGAGACCGCTTTCCTTGTCGAGCCTGAGATCGAGAAACGCAAAGTCGAACGTTTCTCGCGCGACCGCGGCCAGCGCTGCGTGGCTCGAGCCCACCGCGACCACCCGGCAACCGATCCCTTCCAGGCACACGGCCAGTGCGTTGCGGATGTTCTTCTCGTCG
>JBBSDY010000621.1:0-3428 GCA_038240245.1 Polyangiales bacterium | reverse complement strand
GGGCAAGCCTTGACGCCGCCGCGCTGGGGAATCTTGCAGTCCGACGAGGCGCGCAGCAGCGTCGACTTCATGGCGTTGGCCTGCTGAATGGCCTTGGCGCTGACGCCGTACTTCTTGGCCAGAAGGCCCAGCGATTCGCCCTCTTTGACCTTGTGGTGCACGTACACCGACGGGGGCTGGATGATGTGACGCTTGAGCAGAAGATCATAGGCCCTGCGGCCCGTTTCCTGGGCGAGCGGGTTGTAGAAGCGCACGTGGATGTGGGTGGCGTGTCCCTTGGCGTGGCGAATGAGCGGGGGCAGCGAGGAGCCGCCATCGAAGAGCTGATCGACCCAGGCGCGATCTTCGCCGTTGGCCACGGCATAGTCGCGGACCAGGCGCTGCACCGACCGGTCCATCAAGATGAGCTCCACGTCGGTGTCGGTGACCAGAGTCTTGACGAAGGCCCACGTTCGCTGGCGATCGAGGTTGTTTTCGCGCGCGGTGGCATACCAGCGTGTTTGACCGGGCAAGTAGTAGTAGCTCACGTCGACGTCGCGCCCCGCCTGGTGGCTGACGTGGGGCGAGAGGTGCCCGCCGTGGCGCCCACTGATGTGGCCGATGTACATCTTCGTGGTGCTGGCGAACTGCTCGCTCACCTTGTTCAGGCAGTGCGAGAGATAGTCGACCGTCTCGCGGGTGCCCCACGCGTGGTCGGCGTCGACTAGCTCCCACGCCTCGCTGGTGGGCATCTGCACGCCGTTGAACAGCGCACCCGCATTGGTAAAGCCGATCGACATCGAGCCGAGCCCCGCCGGATCCTTCGCGAGCGCGGCATCGATCTGCTGCTTCGTCCACCCGTCGAGAGGGTGCTTGATGATCTGCCCCTTCATGCCCTCGAGCTGGGCGGGCGACTCGGCGCCGTCGTCGAGCTCCTCCTTGTCCTGGGCCATCGACTCGTCCCCCTCGGGCGCCGGCGCCGCGGCCGTGCTTTGACCGCCCTCGTCCGGGCCCGCGTCCCCAGCGTTGGTCGTGGTGAGGGCGGCGTCGGGGGAGATATCGGCCGGCGCGCCGGCCTTCTGGGCGGGCGGAGCGGTGAGCGAGCTGCTGGCACAGCCCGCAAGCCCGGTCAGGAGGGCCACTGCGAGGGCCGGACGCACGAAGGATCGAAAAAACATCATCGCCGCGGACATTGCCTGTCACCGGCCCTTGGCCGACGCCTCAAGTAGCACTACTGTCTCGAAAATCTCGTCGGATCGGGAGGCAACTTTGGAAGTTTATCTCAAGGCGGTTCGGGAAGCGCTCGAGAAAGGCACCCGCAGAGAAAACCGGACGGGCGTCGACACCCTCTCGACCTTCAACATCAACTACGAGATCGATCTACGCGACGGCTTTCCGCTGCTGACGACCAAAGAAATTTCGTGGAAGAACATCGTCGTCGAAAACCTGTGGTTTCTTTCGGGCGACACGCACATCGGGCTTTTGCAAAAGCACAAGTGCAAGTTCTGGGACCCGTGGGCCGACGAGACGGGCCGCGTTCCCAGCGCCTACGGTAATTTTTGGCGGCACTTTCCGGTGCACGGTCCGGGCGGTGAGCCCGCGTTCAACGATCAACTCGCCTGGGTGCTGGCCGAGCTCGGCCGAAATCCCATGAGCCGTCGCCTGGTCGTGTCAGCCTGGGCGCCAGGCAACGCGCAGACGAGCAAGCTGCCTCCGTGCCATTGCCTTTTCATGTTCAACGTTCAGCTCGATCGCTCGGGTGAGCCGCTACTCTGCCTGCATTTGACGCAACGAAGCTGCGACATCGCGCTCGGCATTCCCTACAACATTGCCGGCTACTCTTTTTTGCTCGAGCTGTTCTCGCGCTTCACGGGCATTCGCGCCGGCATCTTCGCGCACACGCTCGTCGACGCGCACATCTACACCAAGAAACCCGACGGCTCGATGGCCGAGTACGACCACGTGCCTGGTCTCGAGCAGCAGCTCGCGCGTTCGCCGCGCCCGCTGCCGCGTCTGTCCATCGACCCCAAGATCCGCGCCCTGTCCGACATCAAGCCGCTGCTCGAGGCGAGCACCGAAGAGGTCATGCGTCACTTCGTTATCACTGGCTACGAGCCGCACCCGGCTATCTCTTTCAAGGTCGCGGTCTGATCGAACGCGCCATGGCCCAGCGCGCGATCATGGCGGCGGTGTCGCCCGAAGGTGCCATTGGCGTGGGCGGGAAGATCCCCTGGCACTACCGCGGCGACATGCGCCGGGTGAAGCGCCTCACCCTGGGGACCACACTCGTGATGGGCCGCATCACGTGGGAGTCTCTCGGAGGGCGGCCGTTGCCGGGCCGGCGAAACCTCGTGGTCACCCGCCACGATTTGCCCGGCGTCGAATGCTTTCGCGACATCCCGGCGGCGCTGGCCGTCGCCCAGGGTGCGGTGTGGTTCTTCGGCGGCGCGCGCATCTACCACGACGCAATGCCTCTCGCCGACACCATCGACCTCGTCTACGTGCCCGATCACGTGACCGAGCCCGACGCGGTCAACTTCCCGTCGATCGATCCACGGATCTGGGAGGCAGGCCCTCTCTTGCCCCACGAGGACGAGCCATTGCTGCAGCGCCGCGTCTACACCCGCAAACCGTCGGGCTAACTTTCAGCGAGACTGTTTGGCCGAACCGTTGGACGCGGCGCGCCCCGGCTTTTTGCGAGCGCCGTGGATGATTTCGAAGACGCGGGTGGTGCCTATGGGTTTGGCCGTTCGTCCGACGACGCCCAGCTCGCGCAACGATTCGACGATCTGGCGTAGCTTGTAGCCGCTCGAGCGCATGTGCCTGATGACGGCCGTGACGTTTTGCTCGTACTCGTCGACCTCGAGCGTAATCCCATCGTCTGCGAAGCGCTGACCCCAGGCGCACTGGCCCGAATAGAGCACCGGGCTTTTGGGGTTGCGCGCGGCGTGCTGGCGAGAGGGCTGGGGACGGGAGCTCACGAAATCCTCTATGCCATATAACGGTCGTTCGACCGCAAACGAAAACCGAGCGCGAAAAATTTCGCCTTCCGGCGTCAGTTAACCATCGAGAATTTGCACGCGGCGTTGCAGCCGTTGGCCTTGGAGGGGGGGTCACACTGCTCGCCCTCGTCCTTCTGAACGATGTTGTCGCCGCAGTGCGGTGCGAGGACACATTTCGGCGCGCAGCCGCCGTACTTGCCGGCGAAGACTGCGTCGTCGCATTGCTCGAACTTCGACTGCACGATGCCGTCGCCGCAAGAAGGACCGGCGACGCAACCCGGCCCGCAGCCGCCCTCGCCCATCACCCGCACCTCGAGATTGATCCCCTGGAAGGCGATCTGCTCGCGCACCACGCCGAGAAACTGGACCACTCCGGAATCCGGCATGCCCACACAGTCGAGTTGCAGACGGAGCTTTCTCCCGGCGAACTGCGGATAAGCCTCGGCC
>JBBSDY010000620.1:0-3430 GCA_038240245.1 Polyangiales bacterium | reverse complement strand
GCGATCACCAGCTGACCCCCGGCTTGCACGGAGAACCCGTTGATCTGACCGAACTCGTACTTGCCGGTCGTGTCGAGAATGCGAAGCATCCGCCCGGTCTTGAAGATCTCCGGAAGGGCGCCACCGTCGCTGCCGCCGCTCCGGGCCACGGGTCCGATACCGGTCTGGAGGTACACTTCGAACGTCGCGCCGTTCTGGGTGATCGTTCGGACGGGGAATGCTTCGGCCGATCCGTAGCTACCCGAGAGTGTGATCTGATCGGGTGCGAGACCGTTGATGGCATCCTGCACGACGACGGGGGTTGCCTGATCGATGCGCACCGCCGCGAGAGACGCCATGCCCGTTGGCCAGCCCGCGGTGGTACCGCAGAAGAAAGGATCTTTTTGAATGTTCGCGGTCGAGAGAAACCCGGCGCGCGCGATGTCGGCGCGCAGGCGATCGAATCCGAGAGTCGCCGAGAATTGGGCGTTGGCGATGCGGGCTTCTTGCTGAAAAAAGCGCGATCCCTGCTTGGCGAGCGAGTAGGCGCCGACCGCCACGAAGAGCCCTGCCGTGATCGCCACCAGGAGCTCGACCATCGTGAAGGCGCGTTGCGACGCTCGTCGGAAGGCGACGGATGATTTGCGGCGCAGCACGTTTTGTTCTCGGATTCGCATTCTACGGGGTCATGTTCTGCGGGATGGCGCTGGTGACGTAGACGAAATGGTAGCGGTCGACCGCCGGCGAAACGGCATTGAGCTGGTTCATGGTCGGATCGCAGACGGCCTTGCTGTCGATCCCGCCGGGCCCGCCGTCGCGCAGCCAGTAGACGCGAACCTCGGCACGAAGGAGCAGCGGCGGAGCCACGCCCGCCTGGGCCGGTCCGTAGAGCCAGTTGAGCCGGACGTTGGTGCAGAACGAGCCGCTGTCGGCGTCGACGTCGCGCACGTCGTTTCCAAAAACGTCGGCTGTCGGTGAGCCCTTGACGTCATCGGCCGGGCGAAACCAGTTGCCCGCGTTGCTCTCGATCTGTTTGAGCCACGTGGTCTCGGCGAGATCGCTGTTGCCGTTGGAGCCAGAGGGATTGTTCCACTGCACGGCATCGGTGCGGAGCCGCTCCATCCAGGTGCGGGCGATCTGGTTGGCCACGGTCAGGTTCTTCGCGTCGCGGTTGGTGACGGTCGTCACCTTCTGCATGGCGATGATCCCAGTCGTGCCGATGGCAAGCAGCGTCAACGCGATCATGACCTCGATGATGGTGTAGCCCCGGGGCCGTTTCATAGGGCGAGCCTCGAAGCTCCCGTCGGCAAGACGAGGACCGTGCGGGTCAGACCAATGCCGTCGACTGGCGCGACTTCGATGCGCGGGACCTCGGTCAGCGGCTGAAAATTCTGCGTCCCGACATGAACGTTGCGCCAGAAGGGCCGGCCGAGCGGGCTGAAGCACACGTCACCCTCGGTATCGCTCCCCCCATTGACGAAGGTGAGCTTGACGTTGTCGTACGCACCGAAGAGCGCCGGATCGAATTTTCCGGCGAGGGTGCTGTTCGCGATGTCCCAGTTGTTGGCGTTGCAGCTAGGTGCGGGAACGCCCAGGCAATTGGTGGCGTCGCCGGGGTTGCGCGCCTCGAGCACCACGATCGCGCCGCGGGTCGCCACGTTGTACTGGACGAGCACCGCCGTTCCGCGACCCATGGCGAGCGAGCGCGCCTGACGATAAAGGAGCGCCACCTCGTGGGCTGCCTGGTTGGTGCGCCGGTCGCGCATCTGGGCCGAGATCGACGGGATGCCGAGCGCGAGCAGGATGCCAATCATCACGACGACGATCATCAGCTCGAGCAGCGTGAAGGCCCGCGAGCAGGCCGCCGGGCGCCTCAAGGGGGCGCATGTATGCTGATGGGCGGACGCCGGGCTCACGATCACCCCCTATTGTCAGCAAGCAATGTGCCCGGCAAAGGCGGACTTTGCCCTGTATATCACCAGCTTTTGGGGGTCGGGAGGGGGGTGGGCCGGCAATCAGTTGCATCGCTATGCAAAAAAGTGCGCCGCCGGCGGACGAGGTTGCTCTGGCCGCCGCGTTGCCGTAGTGAATCGCCCATGCGAAAAAGCCAAGAGCTGCCGCTGTTGCTCGCTGTCTTGTGCATGGTGGGGTGCAACAAGGAGAGCTCCTCGGCGGGCCAGGGATCGGCCCCGCCACCGGTCGAGAGCGCGCCCAAGCCGGGAGCATGTGCGGCGGGAGGTGGACAGGTCACCGACACGGTCACCGGCACCTTTTTTCCGCGGCAGGCAGCTGGCTACTGCCTCGATCCCAACGGCGAAACGAGGGTTTTTGGCGAGGGGGGCAAGCTGTCGATGGATGCCATCTGCACCGAGGCGTTCGACGGCGAGTGCGAGGTGTACAAGGGCTTTGGGCTCAAGCGCGTGGTTCAGGTTCGCTATGTCGATGGTGCGGGCTCGCCGGGATCGGTGGAGATCTACCTTTCCCAGTTCGGAACGTCGGAGGGCGCCTACTCGATGTTCACCAAGCGCGTCATCGCCGACAGCGATCCCGCTGACTCGGCGCCCAAAATGCTCGAAGCCGGAGGAGCGGGCGCTCTTGGAACCGGGCGCGCCTACATCTGGAAAGGCACCTACCTCGCCGAGATTCAATACGCCAACGAGCAAGAAACTCCGCCGCAGATGAAGGAGTCGAGCGCCAGGATCCTGGTCCCCATCGGTACCGGGCTCGGGCAAAAGCTTCCCGGGACGGGAGCCCTTCCTCCCGCGGCGTCGAAGCTTCCGGCCGACAAAATGGTGCCGATGGGGATTCTCTATGCGCCCAAGGACGTGCTCGGGGTCGACGGCGCGGGGCCGGGCGCGACGGGATTCTACAAGGACGGCGACAAGCGCTACCGCGTTCTGTCGGTCGTTCGCGACGACGTCGATCAGGCCAAGGACGTCATCAAGACCTTCAGTAAGTTGCGCGGCGCAACGGAAGAGAAGGGCCCCTACGACAACGGGTACCATGTGATGCTGCAAGACAAGGACGGCAGCAAGCTCGAGTGGGTGGTGGCGCGTGCGGGAAAGAACGTCGTCGGGATCGGTGACGAGGAGTTCATCGTGCAGCCGGGAATGACGACCAGCGAGCACGACAAGATCTGTCTGTCCAGGGACGAGAAGCTGACGCGGCTGAAGGCGCTGGCCAAGTAAGCTATGGGCGAATCCGGGCCGAGGTCCCGGTCATCACCGCCTCGGGGCGCTCTTTCACGGTGACTGCGAGGGAGACGACGCCGCCATCGAGATGGAATCCATCGACGACGATCGTATCGCCGGGCCACACCGGCCGCCGAAACTGACCGGTCAGTTGCGCGAGCTTGGTCTCATCACCCGCGCAGGCGCCGCGAATCACGGCCCTGGCCACGATGCCGTAGGTACACAGACCGTGGAGAATCGGGCCCTGCGTGAAGCCCACG
>JBBSDY010000619.1:0-3431 GCA_038240245.1 Polyangiales bacterium | reverse complement strand
GTGCGGACCTTCGGCGACGCTCCCGGGCTCCTCACGCTCGTGACTTTGCCTTCCGAGGACCGCGCCGTTTTCGCGACCAGGCGCACACTCACGCTGGTCGAGATCGGGCCGGAGACATTGCAGGTCCTCGACCGCCACGAAATGGGCACCGGCCTTCAGATCGACAATGTGAGCTCGATGATCTGGGTACCGCGCCAGCAGACGTTCCTCGTGTCGCTTGGTGCAAACCTGCTCGCTTTCATCGGACGCGGCTGGGGCATCGATCTCTACGACCTCACGGCTGATCGCCTGACTCCCTCCGAGCGCTACGGTTTCGCAGGAACCGAAGGCGAGGTGCGCGCCGCCGCAGGGCGCGGCGACCGGCTTTTTACGTGCGTGTCGAGTCAGATCCAGGCGTATCGAATCAATCCCACCACCCACGATATCAGCCAAGGCAACATGTTGGCATTGCCCCTCGGGCATACTTGTCAGGGTCTCGCGATTACCCCCGACGGCGCGGCGCTCATGGTCGCCACCGCCAAGGGCCTCGACGTGCTCGACATCTCGAGCGGGGACGGCGTGATCGCGCACAAACGCACGGCTCTCGGCGATCGTTTCTTGCTCGACGTCGCCGTGACCGACACCTACATCGCGGTCTACAATCTGGAGCAAATGTATTCCGGTCTGGGCAACGTCGTCCTTCTCGACCCCTCGGCGATGACGCAGATCGGATCATTTCCGCTGGAGCAAGATGTGACCGGCCCCATTGGCTTCGCGGCGACCGCGAGCGGGCTGCTGCTGCAACGTGCTCGCTGGCAGGGTTGCTCGGACTACGTCGCCGAGCTCTACGGCCTCGATACGACTCCCCTCGAGCCGCGAAGCCAAACGACCATCCTCGATGCTTGTCTCAGCGTGTATGGGAGTGTGCCCGTTCACACTGTGGCCCTCGGACAACACGCTGTACTCGAACCATTGCACGAGCTCGTTCGTATCGATCCGAGTGGCGGCACGATGGTGCCCCTGAAGGGCCTCGAGCAAGGATCCTTCGAGCGCGTTCGCGCGCACGGAGCGACCACGATCGAAGCCCACGGCCCCACGTCGATGCACCTCGTCGACATCTCCGATCCCGGCGCTCCCACCATCAGGGCGGGCGGTCTCGTGCTTCCCAGCAACGCCGAATGGTTGCGCGTCGCCATCTCTCCCGATGGCGAGGCGGCACTACTGACCGTGCCCAGCGCGACCATGGGGTTGAGCGGACCGGTGACCGCGCTGTATTGGGACGACGGATCAGGTCTACCGACGGTGGCCGGATCGATTGCCAACAGCGATGCGGAAAGCGAATGGGTGGCATCGGGCCGCTTTCTCTATCAGTTGGTCGCGGCCGTGACGGGTGAACCAATCCACGTTCGTCGCTTTCCTGCTTCGGTGACCCGAAAAGATCGACAGCACCTTTTGGCCGACATCGACCAGGCGCTAACGGTCGAAGCACCGGCTGGCCTCGAGCGGCGGCTGGACACATGGTTCTCCGTGGATCCCAAGACCCACGATCTTGCGGTTCTCGAGCGGCGCGGGCACGCGAGCGACAGCACGACGTCGCGGAGCATCGTCAGCATGTTCTCGGCCGATGAATCCAGCTATCGGCTCGTGGCGACGGGCGACCCGCAAGCCCGCTCTCCGGTGGGCGTCGGTGCCGTAAAGGGGCGCGCCGTCGTGGCCTACCGCGACGGCGTCTCGCTGAGCTTTTCGCAGGCAAATGCCTCGGTCATTTTCGATCCTAAGGACATCGTGGTCGACACGCTTCTCGGGGTGACCGAAAAAGTGGTGTACCTCGCGGTCACCCTTACCGGGGCGATGCCGCCCACGCGCGGCGTGCTCGTCTTGCAAACAGACAACCTGTCCGAGATCGCCCGCTACCCAACCACGGAGCCCGTGCTCTCGGTGGCCGAGGTCGGCGCGAATCTCGCTTTTGGGGCCGCCTCCACGCTGGCGGTCGCCACGCCCGCGTGCGCGGCCAAAAAATAGCCTCTATTGCCTACGCGAAGCAAAGGATGTTATTGAAAATGTTCGGCTGCGCACCTGGTTTCGCGGTCGGACCCTGAGGGCGCGCCCGCATACCCAACGAAATCGAGCATGACCGGAGAAAGCCGCCCCACGCAGTTTCAGCCAGGCGAGGTGCTTGCCGGTCGCTACCAGATCGAGCGCATTCTGGGAGCGGGTGGCATGGGTGTCGTCGTATCCGCGCGCCACCTCGAGCTCGACAGCCTGGTCGCCATCAAGTTCCTCTTGCCCGAGGTGCTCGGGAATCCCGAGGCCGTCGCTCGGTTCGCACGAGAAGCCCGCGCCGCCGTCAAGATCAAGAGCGAGCACGTCGCCCGCGTCACTGACGTCGGAACCCTCCCCAACGGCGCTCCTTACATGGTCATGGAGCATCTGGAGGGCGCAGACCTGTCGGCTCTCGTGCGCTCCCAGGCATCGCTGCCCATTGCCGACGTCATCGATTTCGTTCTTCAGGCGTGCGAGGCCATCGCCGAGGCCCATAGCGTTGGCATCGTGCACCGCGATCTCAAGCCAGGGAATCTCTTTTTGAGCCGTCGTGCAGACGGCAGCCAACTGGTCAAGGTGCTCGACTTCGGTATCTCGAAGATGACCAACGCTAGTGGCTCGGGGCCCGCCAACATGACCGGTACGTCAGCGATGCTCGGCTCACCCATTTACATGTCGCCCGAGCAGCTCACGAGCGCGCGAGATGTCGACGAACGGACCGACATATGGGCCCTGGGCATCATTCTCTACGAGCTCCTTTCGGCCCGACTGCCCTTCCAGGCCGACACCATCCCGCAGCTGTGCATCACCATTCTTCAATCGTCCCCCACGCCCCTCAACCAGCTGCGGCCCGACCTACCGGCGGGACTCGAGGCGGTCATCCTTCGTTGCATCGAGAAGGACCGAACCCACCGGTTTGCAAGCGTCGGAGAGCTCGCGATCGCGCTCTCCGAGTTTGCTCCCCCGGGCTCCCGCCTGTCGATCGAGCGAATCTTGCGGCTGACGCCGGTGGCCGGAGGGTCATTGTCGACAGGATCCGGCGTCCGTATCGGAAGAGGGGGATCCCTCCCGACCGCGACCGTGCTTCTTAGCGGCGACGACACCCAGCAGACGTGGGGTCAAACCGCATCCAAACCAAAGCGTGCGCGACGCCCCTCGATTTGGTTCTTGGCCGGGGCAGGCCTACTCGTACTCGTCGCAGCGGCGGTCTTTGCCCTGCCCCGGCTTCGCAAACCCGTGGACTCCGACACGTCAATGGCCGCGATGTCGGTCGCGACGCCGCCCGTTCCAGGCTCTTTGCCTCCCGCACCCCCGGCCGTGTCCGCGATGCCGACGACGGAACCGAAAGTGGACACCTCGCTCGCAGTGGCACCGTCCGCGCCGGCTACTCCCGAACGACCCGCCGCGCC
>JBBSDY010000618.1:0-3436 GCA_038240245.1 Polyangiales bacterium | reverse complement strand
GGCCGAGACGAGCACCTGCTCGCGGCGCGTGAGACGCCGGGCCATCAGTACCGCCTCGGCCGCCGCACTCGCTCCGTCGTACATCGATGCATTGGCAATCGGCAGACCGAAGAGCTCGCTCACGATCGTCTGAAATTCGAAGATCGCCTGCAGCGTGCCCTGCGCCACCTCGGGCTGGTACGGCGTGTACGCCGTGTAAAACTCGCTGCGCAAGAGAAGCTGATCGACGGCGGGTGAGCTCAGGTGATCGTAAGCGCCCGCCCCGAGGAAGCCCAAGAGCTCGGCTCCGCGGTTCTTGCGCGACAGGTCGTCGAGGTGCCGCATGAGGCTCGCCTCGTCGAGGGGAGGCTCGATGGCGAGCGGCCGGCCGAGCCGCACTTCGCCTGGAATCTGCTCGAAGAGATCGTCGATCGACGCCTTGCCGATCGTTGCGAGCATCGAGGCGATCTCTTCTTGCGTGTGGGGTAGGTAGCGCATCGAATTTTAGTGTGCGATGCTCTTGAGAAGCTCACCGTAAGCCGCTGGCGAGAGAAGCTCGCCTTTTTCCGACGCGTCGCTGGGAGCGATGGTCAGCATCCAGCCCTTGCCGTAACAGTCCTCGTTGACGATCTCGGGTTGAGTCTCCAGCGCCGTGTTGATCTCGGCGATCTTGCCGCTGACCGGCGAGAAGAGATCGCTCAGCGTCTTGACCGATTCGATGGTGCCGAAGGCCTTGCCGGCCACGACTGCGTCGCCCACCTTCACGTCGAGGTTCACCAGCGTGATGTCGCCGAGCTGATCGACCGCATAGGCGGTGATTCCGACCTGCACGCCGTCGGCTCCGGTGAGCGACCACTCGTGGTCCTTGGTGTATTGGCGGTCTTCCCGAACGTCGAACTTGTCGCTCATGCTGCTCCTCGGTTGCGTTTGTAAAACGGAGTCTTCACTACCACTGCGCTGACCGTCTTGCCGCGGCAGTCCACTTGAAACGTCGTGCCCACCTCGCCCAGCGCGAGGGGCAGGTACCCGAGCCCGATGCTCTTGCCGAGCGTCGGCGACGGCCCGCCACTCGTGCAGATCCCGACGGCGTTACCCGCCGCGTCGAGCAGGGGATAGCCGTGGCGCGCGATCCCGCGGCCGGTCATCTCGAAGCCGACCAGCTTGCGCCCCGTACCATTTTGCGACAGCGCGACGAGCGCTTCTTTGCCGACGAACATCGGCTTGGCGAGCTTCACGATCCAGCCGAGCCCGGCTTCGAGCGGGTTGGTCGTCTCGTCGATGTCGTTGCCGTAGAGCGCGAGCCTGGCTTCGAGGCGCAAGGTGTCGCGCGCGCCGAGGCCCACCGGCTCGATGCCCTTGTCCCGTCCGAGCTCGAGCAGCGTGCGAAAGACGTGGGGGGCGTCGCCGGAAGCGCAAAAGATCTCGACGCCGTCTTCGCCGGTGTAGCCAGTACGGGCGACGGTCGTCTGCACGTTCGCCACCACCGCGTCGCGAAACTGAAAGCTCTTGAGGTCCGCACAGGCCGCAGCTTCCTTGCCGGCGAGCCCGAGGATCTCGATGGCGCGCGGTCCCTGCAGCGCCAGAAGGGCGATCTCGTTGGAGCGGTCGTCGAACTGACAGTGTTTTTCGGCGGCCTTGCGG
This sequence comes from Polyangiales bacterium, assembly GCA_038240245.1. Taxonomy (GTDB): domain Bacteria; phylum Myxococcota_A; class Polyangia; order Polyangiales; family Polyangiaceae; genus DASWDH01. The sequence goes on along the minus strand of JBBSDY010000618.1, from coordinate 1,816 downwards.
AAGTGCTCGCTGATCTTGTCGCGATTGCCCGCGTTGCACACGACGAGGAACGCGTCACGCGCGTGTCGGTAGACGATGAGATCGTCGAGAATCATCCCCCGCTCGTTGCAAGCGCAGGTGTAAAGCGCGCGAGCGTCCTGCATGCCCGCCGCGTCTCCCGTGACGAGGTAGTCGACCACCGCCGCTGCGTGCTCGCCCTTGAGCTCGATCTCGCCCATGTGCGAAACGTCGAAGAGGCCGGCCGCGGTACGCACCGCCCGGTGCTCGTCGACGATGCCCTTGTACTGGACAGGCATCTCCCAGCCGGCGAAGGGCACGAGGCGGCCGCCGAGCCTCTTGTGCTCCTCGTACAGTGACGTTCGCGCGAGCGGGCCATGGTCCGTCGACATGGGGGGGTCTTACCACCGCCCCGGGCCTCCCCGGAAGGGGGCTGCGGAAGTGAAGCTCAAGTGGCGGGTGTTTCCACCGTTCATTCGGGGCGAGTTGCAGAAAACCCCTCCTCCGAAGCTAGCCTTTGGGAAACTCGTTCTCGGGAGTCCCGATCTCGCCGGCGAGAAGTTGCGGCCGGCAGCCGAACCTCCTAAGCCTGGGCCCGTGCCGCCCACTCCGCCGGACAAGGACCCCAAGGTCGCCGGTCTGCCGGCGCCTCCCCGACCTGCGGCGCCCCAGGCCGTCCCTCCGCCACTTCCCGGAGCCCGCCCGCTGCCTCCGCCTGGTCCTCGCCCGCCGCTCCCCGGCGCTTTGCTCGGCAAGGTTCCTTCGCCCGCCGCCGTTCCCGCCGCGCGCGCGCCCGTGCCTCTTCCCCCCGTGGGCACCGGTCCACCAGCTCCCGCTGTCCCCCCTGCGCCCCCTGCTCGAGAGCGCCTGTCGACCCCGCCCATGGGAACGCAAGAATGGGAGATCCCGATCTCGGTGGCGCCCCCCGGCGGTCATCCGTCGCCCGCGCACATGCTGGGAGCTCCGGTGCCGTCGGCCAGCCCCGGACCGTCGGCCAAGGTCGTGATGGTCGTCGAGGACGACGCGGCGATTCGCGAAATGCTCGTGCGCTCACTCGGCCTGCTGTACTGCGTCTATGAGGCCCACGACGGCCAGATGGCCCTCGACATGCTGGGCGCCATGCGCGAGCCGGACCTGATGTTGGTCGACGTGATGATGCCGCACGTGGATGGCCTGGTCCTTGTGAGCAAGCTCAGGACCGAGAAGCGATTCAAGTCGGTGCCCGTCATCTTTCTCACCGGGCTCGACTCTCCGCGGGACGTCGTTCAGGGAATCAACGCCGGCGCTCGTCACTACGTGACCAAGCCTTTCAAGATCCAGGACCTTCTCGCCAAGATCGCCAAGGCGATGGGCGGCGGAAAGTAGCACCGCAGTCTGCATCTTCGGCAGTGGTGCTAAAGCGCGTTCGGATCGAGGGGCTGGCCGGGGATGACGCCGGCCTTGCGCCAGCGTTCGTCGTCCGACAGTCCCGGAACGACCGGTTGCGGGGTGATGTCGTGCACGATGAGCAGCGAGCTGTCATTGTCACGCACGACCTCGATGCGCACGAGCTTCGCGTCGGGCTGGCCCCTCACGTGAGCCTTGGGAAAAAGAGTGCGCGCGGCTCCGATCTCGACCGTTGCCACATCGACGCGCCGTCGCACGTAGTTGGCGAGCGGCTCCGGATCGACGTGTCCGCGGGCCACGGCTGAATCGTCGAAGACACGTTCCAAATGCATCTCGCGCGGTACCGCGAGCCCGAGCGCGCGCGCCGTGCCTTCGCTCAGCTCGCCCGGCAACAACCGATCGACCGTCGGTCCCGCCGACGTCGACGCCGCCG
>JBBSDY010000617.1:0-3446 GCA_038240245.1 Polyangiales bacterium | reverse complement strand
GCCAAAAAGAAGAAGTATTCGAACAGGAAGAACGTCGAGGCCGAGTTTCGCAAGGTGGAGAGCTATTGGGCCGAGCGAATGGGCAAGTACCGCTGCCAGACGCCATCGGCCGAAGTCAACAGCATGGTGAATATCTGGAACCAGCTGCAGTGTCACACGACCTTCAACTGGTCGCGCTCGGCATCGTTCAACGAGGCGGGCGGGCGCGATGGAATGGGCTACCGCGACTCGCATCAAGACACGCTCGGCGTGGTGCACGCCATCCCCGCGCTGGTGAAGAAAAAACTCGTCGATCTTTTGAAGGGCCAGCACTCGTTCGGCGCGGCCATGCACGGCATCCAGCCGCTCGAGTGGAAGCAAGGCAAGCACAACATCCACTCGCACATCTTCTCCGACGACCACCTGTGGATGCTGCTCTCGGTGCCCGCGTACTTGAAAGAGACGGGCGACATGGCGTTCTTGCGCGTGAAGGTGCCCTTTGCCGACAAGGGGACAGCCACCGTCTACGACCACCTGAAGAAGGCGCTCGATTTTTCGTGGAGCAAGCGCGGTCCACGCGGTTTTCTCCTGGGGCTCGCCGCCGACTGGAACGATTGCCTCAATCTGCGCGGCAAGGGCGAGAGCATGTTCAGCACGTTCTTGTTCTTGCACGGGCTCAACGAGCTCATCACGCTCGCCCGACGCCTGAAAAAGAGCGCCGACGTCAAGAAGTACGACAAGATCCGCAGCACCCTGAAGAGCGCCATCGACAAGCGGGCCTGGGACGGCGACTGGTTTTTGCGCGGCTACCTCGACAGCGGCAAAAAGCTCGGCGGCAAAAAGAGCGAGCAGAGCAAGATCTTCATCAACAGCCAAACCTGGGCGGTCATCGCCGGCGCCGCAGGACGCGACAAGCTCGAGAAGGCCATGGACAGCCTGAACGAGCACCTCGCCACCGAGCACGGTATCGTCATCAATCACCCCGCCTACACCGAGCACGATCCCGAGGTGGGCGCGGTCACCTGTTTCCCGGGGGGCCTCAAAGAGAACGGTGGCATCTTCTGCCACGCCAACACCTGGACAGTGGTGGCCGAGGGTCTGCTCGGCCGCGGCGATCGCGCCTTCGAGCTTTACCGATCGTTCTTGCCGGCAGCCAAGAACGACACGGCGGATGTCTACACGATGGAGCCCTACGTGTACTCGCAGTTCATCACCGGCAAGGCGCACCCCAACTTCGGACGGGCGCGCAACTCGTGGCTCACCGGGACCGCTTCGTGGGGGTTCGTTTCCATTTCACAATACATTCTCGGCGTGCGCGCCGACTACGACGGGCTCATCGTCTCGCCGGCGATTCCGTCGAGCTGGGACGGGTACGAGGTCACCCGTCAGTATCGCGGTGCGACCTACCAGATCAAGGTCTCGAACCCGAGCCACGTCTCGTCGGGCCTTGCCAGTCTGACCGTCGACGGCAAGAAGCTGCTCGGCAACCGCATTCCGATTGCCAAGGCGGGACGCACCGTCGTCGTCAACGCCGTCTTGGGACTCGCGAGCTCGTAGCGCCAGATGGATCTACGGCGGCGCGGTACTTGAAGAGTCTCTAAGGGCACGCTGGCGTCGTGAAGGCGCCGTCGTCGACGAAGAATTTCACGCCGCCGGCCGTGCCGAAGGGATCGGAATGGGTGTCCACGTCGACCTCCCAGATGGCCGTGAGGTCGACCCCGGTGAACTGCGTCAACGGAATGGACACCTTGCGCCACTCGGGGGTGACGAGCGATGAGGCGGTAATGTCGACCCGGTTGGAGCCCTTGGAGTCGACGTCGGTCAACCAGACGACGACGTGGGTCTTGTCACCGCTTTCGGTGCGAATCCACAGCTCGAGGTCAGCCTCGGCGTGCACGTCATAGGCATTCGCCTTGTTGTATTTGGCGAAGTTGAAGCCAAAGGCCCCGCCATAGTAGGCGTCGGCCCAGTTGAGCTCGACCTCGAGCGAGCTTTTGCCCGCGTGGGGGTTGGTCGTCGACTCGGAGATGCTCGACGTCCCCTGGGCAGGGTCCTTCGCAGGATCGGTCCAGGTGTTGGCGCCGCCGAGATTGACATCGCCCTGGCCGGATTCGCCGTTGTACCAGATCTTGCCGCATACCTTGGTCGTGGGCAGGGTGCTCGTGCCGGCCGCGCCGCCGCCCATACCCGCGGCGTTGCTTCCTCCCGCACCCGACGAGGTGCCACCCGATGCGCCCGCGCTGCCGCCGGTGCCGATTGCCTCTTCGCCCGAGCCTGCAGAGCCTTGTCCCGATCCATGGGTATCCGCGGTGCATCCCATCGCGAGGAGCCCCGCGCACGCCAAGCAACCACACCACATGCGTCCCACGCTAGCACGTAGTTTTTTCGGCGCGCAACGCGAGGCCAGCGCTACCTCTGACTCACCTGCTCGGGCGCGGTCTTGGGCAAGCCACCGAAAAGCTTTTCGGCGCTCGACGCGAGCGATCCGCAGGCCATGGCGCCCAGATCGTGCTCCTCGTGGGGATCGCTGTCCACGTTCCAGCAGTGCCAGTCGAAGTCCCACTGACGGGCCTCGAGCTTGTGCGAGCCCTGCATGAGACCCCAGTTGCGAAATGCGCAGCCCCAGAGCTCGCTGCAGTTGGTGAGCGGCACTTCGCCGTGCGTGCGCTCCTGTCGTAGCAAGCTGGTGCCCACCATCTTCGCGCGGAAGCGCGACGTCTCGGGCGCCGTCCACAGGCCGAGCAGATCGAGAATCGTGGGCGGCAAGTCGAGGTGCCAGACGGGCTCGCGCGTGGCCGAGGCGAGCACCCGGCGCTCGACGTCGGTGAGGGTACCCGCGGGCGCGTCCACCCAGCCGGGCACGTGGATTTCCTCTTCGAGAACCGAGCTGGTGTGAGCGAGCTGGCCGTGCTCTCGAAAGGCTTCGCCGTGGTCCGAGGTGTAAATGACGACCGCTTGCGCTCCTGCCGCGCTCGATCTCAAGGCCGCCATGAGATCGGCGATGGTGCGATCCTGCGCGTAGACGGCGTTGCGGTAGTAGTTGAAAAGCTCGGCGTTGTCGTCCGGCGATTTGCTGGTGCTTGCCGGTTGAAAGGGCTCGTCGCCCGCGACGATGCGATAGGGAAAGTGCGTGCTCGAGTAGTGCACCATGGCAAACCACGGCTCGTGCAAAAGCGGCAGCTCTTTTTTCGCCCGCTCGGTCAAGAGCGCGTCGCTCGCTCCCATATCGATGTCGGCATCGGGATCGAGATCGGTGCCGCCGCATCGGTGGGAGACGGGAAGGTCCCGGACGAACTGCTCGGAGTGCGCAAACATCAAGTGTTGACTCGTCCAGTAAGCAGTGTCGAATCCGGCCGCATGCACATAGTCGAAGAGCAGGGGCGCGGTGTGAATTGCGTCGCGCGTCTCGGTCGGCTTGAGTCCCGAGAGCAGGACACCGAACGAGATGGCAGTCGTCGAGCTGTTGG
>JBBSDY010000616.1:0-3447 GCA_038240245.1 Polyangiales bacterium | reverse complement strand
TTCAAGACCGCCCAGGTCATCGGCGAGGGGCCGAGGAGCCGCGGGACGCCCATCATCTTCATTACGGGGTCCGGCCATCCTTCCCAGGTCTTTCGCGGATATTCCCATGGTGCCGTCGACTACCTGGTCAAGCCCTTCGACCCCAGCATTCTTCGATCGAAGGTCTCGGTCTTCATCGAGCTCTACTTGCAAAAGGCAAAGATCAAGCAGCTCGAAAAGGAGGCCCGTAGCGAGGCCCAGATCGCCAACCAACTGAAGGACGACTTTCTGGCCATCGTATCCCACGAGCTTCGCACCCCCCTCACGGCCATCCTCGGATGGACACGCATCATTCGCGGCGGCAAGCTCGATCCCGAGAGGCTCACCCGCGGGCTCGAGGTCATCGAGCGCAGCGGCCGCGCTCAAGCCGCCATCATCGATGACTTGCTCGACGTATCACGCATCATCGCCGGCAAGCTCCGCCTCGAGATCGGCGACATCGATCTGCTCGCCGTGGTGGCGAAGGCCCTCGACATCGTGCGCCCAGCAGCCGAGGCCAAGGGAATCCGCATTACCTGTCGACTCGACGTCGCCGACCGGAGCTTCGTGGGTGATCCCGATCGGCTCCAACAGATCGTCTACAATTTGCTATCCAACGCGGTCAAATTCACGTCCCGGGGCGGACAGGTCGCGGTCGGCATGACGCGAACCGACTCCCGAATCGAAATCAGCGTCTCCGACACCGGAGAGGGGATCGCCGCCGCTTTTCTTCCTCACGTCTTCGACCGATTTCGACAGGCCGACAGCACCAGCTCCCGCCGCCACGGGGGTCTCGGTCTCGGCCTGGCCATCGCACGGTACCTGGTCGAGCTGCACGGCGGGACCATTCAGGTGCAGAGCGCAGGTGAAGACCAGGGCGCGACCTTCAGCGTCAGCCTCCCGGTGCGGATCGCGCAGTTTCTCGCACCCAGCCGGGCGGCCGTGCCGCCCGGTGGATCGACGGCTCGGTCGCCGCAGATCCTTGCCGGTCTCCACGTGCTCAACGTCGAAGGTGACGCCGACGCGCGCGAGCTGGTGGCGACCGTCCTCGAGAACGCGGGCGCGAGGGTCGTCACGGTGGCCACCACCGACGAAGCCCTGGCATCACTGGCAGTCGATAGTCCCGATGTCGTCCTCGCCGAAGGACCGATCGATCCGGATTTGCTGGCCTCGCAGAAAGCGGCGCTTGCCGGGCGCCGCTCGAGCTAGGCAGACTCGAGCTAGGCAGACTCGAGCCGGGCAGACTGGGCGGCCAGTGGCGCTTGTCCGCGGCGTCGCACGCGCAGCGCGACGCCTCCCCGGGGCCGCAACGTGATGAGCGGCTCGGGCTCCACCTCGGCGCTGCTGGTGGCCTCGAAGATGACCCGCTGGGCGAGAGCTGCCAGGACGATGTGACCTTCGATGAGCGCGAACTGGTTGCCGATGCAGATGCGGGGGCCGCCGCCAAAAGGGATGTACGACGATCGAGCGATCTGCTTCTCGCCCTCGGGGGTAAACCGGTCGGGATCGAACTTCTCGGGATCGGGGAAGTACTCGGCGCGGTGATGCATCCCGTAGATGTTGATGAACACCGTAGTCTTGGGGGGCAGCCTGTAGGGGCCGAGCCCGACCTCGCGCAGCGACTCGCGCCCGACGATGTAGCCCGGGGGATAGAGCCGCAGCGCCTCTTTGAAAATCTGCAGCGCGTACGGCATCCGGGGAAGATCTTGCATGGTCGGTGTGCGACCGCCGAGGGCTGCGTCGACCTCGGCGCGCAGGCGCGCCGAGACCGCGTCGTTGCGCGACAGAAGGTAGAACGTCCACGACAGGGCGTTGGCGGTGGTCTCGTGCCCGGCGAGAAAGAGCGTCATCACCTCGTCGCGCACTTCGCCATCGCTCATCTTCGAGCCACTGCTCTCGTCCTCGGCGGCGAGCAGCATCGATAGAATATCTCCCGGATCGGCGCCCGAGGCGCGGCGCTCGGCGATCACGCGGTACACCGTTTGGTTGAGCCGCGCGATGGCCTTGCGGGCGCGCAGGTTGCGCGGCGTGGGCCAGCCGAGGGGCAGCGGCAAAAGCGAGGTGATCTTCTCGATGGTGTAGCGGTTGGCGATGGTGAGCGCCCCGCCCAGCTCGACCGCCTCGCGCTCGAGGTCGGCGTTGAACATCGTCTTGCCGGCGATGGCCAGGGTCAGCTTCATCATCGCCGCGGACACGTCGATGGTCTCGCCGTCTTTCCAGGCCGCATCCGCGGCCTCGGCATAGCTGGCCATGACATCGCCGTAGGTCGAAACGCGGCGGTGCTCAAAGCCGGGCGAGATGAGCTTGCGCTGGTGCCGATGGAATTCGTGCTCGCTCGTCAAGAGGCCATCGCCGAGCAGTGGGCGCGTGAGGCGCAAGCCGCGGCTCTTGATGAAGTGATGTGCATTCTCACCCAGCACCGACTGGGCGTACTCGGCCGAGCTGACGAGCACCGCCGGAATCGGCCCCAGGTGAAGCCGGCAGATGTCGCCAAACTCGCTCTGCAGGCGCATCTGCCACGCGAGCCGGTGGTTTCTGAACTCAAGCAGCTGACCGATGGCGAAGCCGGGAACCTCGGGGATTTTGGCAGCGGCGATCATCGCTTGGGTTTCTTTTGGCACTGCGGGCAATAGGTCGTCGTCCGGCCGGAGATCACCATCTTTTTTAGACCGCCGCCGCACCGCGGGCAAGGCGAGCCGGCCTTGCCATAGACGACAAATGGATTTTCTACGCGCCTGGTCTCCTCGACGTAGACGATCTTGTCGCCGCGGTTCATCTTCAGCGTCCTTTGCAGAGACGTGTGGATGGCCCTGGCCAGGCGCGCCAGATCCGCCGAGGCGAGGGCATTTGCCCTCGAGCGGGGGTGGAGGCCGGCGAGAAAGAGCGCATCGGTGACCTGGATGTTTCCGAGCCCCGCCACCACCGTTTGATCCATCAGCACGTCTTTGATCGAACGACGGCTCTTGCCGATTCGATCGCGCAGGGATCGCGCGGTGAGGCGTGGCTCGTGGGCGTCGGGGCCCAGCTCGGCGAGGGGCGCGCGCGCGAGCAGCTCGGCGAGGGGCGCCACCACGAGCCGACCGAATTGTCGCGGATCGCGGTAGTGCACGATGGCCCCGTCGGCGCGAACGAAACGAACGCGCGACCACCGAATGGAGGGCGCCCCCGCTGGTTGCAGCTCGAGCTTGCCCGTCATCCCCAGGTGAGCGAGAAGCCCCATGTCGGAATCGAACCGCCAGAGCAGCCACTTACCGCGCCGCTCGATCGCGCGCACCCGGTGACCCGCGAGCCGCGAGAACGCCTCGCGCTCCGTGCCGCGAATCACCCGACCCGCATCGGCCTCGACACGCTCCAACGTCTTTCCGCCGAGCCATCGCTGGAGACACCCGCGCGCAAATTCGACCTCGGGAAGCTCGGGCATGCAATCAC
>JBBSDY010000615.1:0-3454 GCA_038240245.1 Polyangiales bacterium | reverse complement strand
GGGATCGGCGTCGGCTTGCGCGGCGGAAGACATGCGGACCATCCCGCTCTCCGCCGCATCCTGAGCAGGAGCTCCCCGCGGTGGTGGTCCCGTCTCACCCATCGCAACCGCGTCCGTGACGTTGCCCAGCCCGGCCGCGTCAGCGTGATCGGCGCTCGGTGAGATGGGTGTCCCATCCGGAGCTGCCGAGCAGCTCATCGACGCCGCGCACAGCCCACCCAGGATCAATGCCACCCGGCCATGGGCTGGGGCGCGCTCGACCACCTGCGAGCTCATTCAGGCGAGCATCTCGGCGATCACGCCCTTGGCGAGACTCGGATCACCGAAGTCGTCGACCGGCTGTCCGTTCGCCTTGCGCAGCCCCGCCGCGTTGAGCAGCGTGTTGAGCATGAGGTTGGTGCCCTTGCCGGCGACCTGCACGAAGGCGCCCGTCTTCAAGTATCCACCGGCCGACCCGGCGAGAATGAAGGGAACGTTCGTGTAGGAGTGGTTGCCACTGGCCACCTGGTTGGTCCACACCGCCACGCCCTGATCGATGAGCTTGCCCGTCGGGGTGTCGATCGCGGCGAGCTGATCGACGAAATATTTGAAGAACCCGGCGTGCAAGTGATCGGCAATGATGCACCGGTTGACCGGATCAGTGCCCGTCCGGTGGCTAGCAGCGTGGTAAGTGTCGTTCCACCGCACGCCGTTGACGGTGAACACATGATCGTCCTCGCGATCGCCAATCTTGAGGCTGGCGACGCGTGTGTACCCCGACGAGAACGCAAATACCATCAAGTCCATGTGCAGCTTGATGATGGTCTCGTGGTTGTCCATATTGTAGGCGTCGGCATCGACGGTCTTCATGGTTGCGATCTTGGCGGCCGGAAGCTGCGTGTCGAAGCTCACCTCGAGATCGCGGATGGCGGCGAGGTGCTGGTCGAGGCGCTGCCGATCGCTGGCGCTGAGATCGGTTCGCGCGAGCAGCGCTGCGATCTGGCCGCGAAGGAGATCGTTCACGCTCTTGCGGCGCCCGACGATGAGCTGGGCTTGGGGGGCGTTGACGTCGACGAGACCGACCATGCGCTGGTACGCCTGGTAAGGCGAGGCCTCGGGGGTTCTGGGCTGCTCAGATCCGACGTACGAGATGTAGCCGGGAATGTCGAAGCCCATTCCCCCCGGCGAGTACCTGCCGGCGTGAAGGGTGAGCGGTTCGCGGCCGGCCGGATTTTTCTCGCGCGCGATGCGAGAGTCGATCGATTCCCCCGTCGCTTGCTCTTTGTTGCCCGCGCCGAGCAGCTTGGTTGCGGTCAAGAGCTGCGCGTCACCGCCGGCGTGGGCGCAGCCGTTGTTGCCAAAGGGATGGTTGATGCCCTTGACCAGAAGAAGGCGCGCGGCGTGATCGGAAAGCTCGCCCAGCGCGCGGTCGACCCTGTCAGCTGCCAGCCCGGTCGAGGTAAGCGAGCCCGTCGTGGTGGGCCAGAATTTCTCGGGATCGGTCTTGCCCTGGATGTCCTTGCCGGACTGGACGACACCGTTGCCGTTGACGACCAGGGCGACGAAGGGCGAAGAGGCGGGCGTGGTGGCCTGGGCCCTGGCCTCCCTCGGCAAAAAGACATCGAGCATCGGCAAGCCGAGGGTGAGCCCTCCCGCACCGAGCAAAAAGCGACGACGGAGAACGTTTCGCGTCCTCATCACGGGGTCACCGGCAGGCGCGCCAGGAAGTTGTCGGTCGAGACGAGCGTCATGATGAGATCCTTGATCGAAAGCCCCTGAGCACGCGACAGCTGAGCGAGATACTGGACGAGCGGCGCGTCCGCTCCCTCGACGTCGACGCTGCGAGCGAACAAATACGACGTCCAGTCCTGCGCATAGCACTGGTGCACCTTCGAGCTTTGCGCGAGCACACCGCTCAGCTCGACGGCGTTTTTGAAGGTCTTGGGTGGGTCGACGTCGTTTTCGGCGTACGGGAAGGTGCCGGATGCGTCGATGGGCTGGCCATTGTCGGTCGTGCGGTACGCACCGACGGCATCGAAATTTTCGAAGGCGAACCCCAGGGGATCGATCATCGTACCGTGGCAAGCGGCGCCGCACGTGCCGGGCCCGGGGTGGGCCCACACCCGCTCGCGGTTGGTCGTCGTCGCGTCGGCGACGGGCACCGGCGTGATGGTGACGTTGGCCGGAGGCGACAGCTGGGTGCAAAGGATGCGCTGGATGATGAAGACGCCCCGGTGGATCGAATCGATCTCCCGCTCGTGAGCGTTGAGCGAAAGAAACCCAAGCTGGGTGAGAATGCCGGCGCGCTCGGTGGGATCGAGATCGACCTTGGTAAAGTCGCTGCCAAATGATCCCGAAAGGCCGTAGATCGGGGCGAGCGACGAATTCACGAAGGTCACTGGCTTCGTGAACATCTCCTTGACGCCGAGGTTCTGCGCGAAGACCCAGTCCAAAAAGCGCGTCGTCTCTTGACCCATCGCCGCCGGCGCCGCGGCGGTGAACCTGGGGAACGCTGCGGCGTCCTTGGTGATCCCTGCGTAGCCGCCCAGCTTGAGCATTTGAAAGTGGAAGTGCTCGAGGTTGGCCAGACCCGCTGGGCTGCCCAGCAGGCGTGTTGCCTGCGAGGTCACGTCGTCGGCGGTGACCAGGCCGCCCCGCGAAGCGAGCGCAAACAGCTCGTCGTCGGGCATGGTGTTGGCCAGCGCGTACGAGATCTTGGAGGCCACTTCGTAGCTGCTCAACGGAATCTTGCCGTTGACGACCGCGGCACCGAGCTCGGTGCGGTACAAGAAGTGCGGCGACTGAAGAAAGAACGAAAGGAGAAGCTCGACGCCGCCCGCGAAGGGATCCGTTGCGGGAAACAACGTCGTCCCCCGGTTGAAGAGGCCGACGGCTTCATCGATCTCGCTGCTCGTCAGGGGACGCCGGTAGGCGCGTTGACCGAAGGCGGTGATGAAGGCGCGCGCCTTTTCGGGCAGGGCGGAAGGTGCGCCCGACGGCACGATGCGGGCAAGCGCGGCAGGATCGCCGGCCACTCTCGTGGCGAGCTGCTCACTCACCCGCTGCAAGTCCGCGCGCAAATCGTCGCCGACCCGCAGCGCCTGGGCCTCGTTGTCGAAGTTGACGACCGCATCCTTGGTGAGCTGCGACTCGAGGCCCCCGAGATCGGGCAACTTGAGCAGATCGCGAACCGTGTTGTCCCACTGCGGTTGGCTCAACCTGGCGACGCGCGGGGTGGCCACGAGAACCGACGCCGGCTTCGTTGCGAGACCTCCACCTGTCGAACCGGGGCCGGGGATCGCGACGCTACCACCGGCAAGTGATCCTGAGGGCAGATCGCCTATTTTCCCCGAGCAAGCCGAAAGCACGACCAGCACGGCGAGCCCGAGCCACGATGGGCGCAGGATCTTCTGGGACAAGAGGGAAAACGTCCTCACCCATGTACATTGTCGCGGCGCGCATGATCCTTCAGCGT
>JBBSDY010000614.1:0-3455 GCA_038240245.1 Polyangiales bacterium | reverse complement strand
GATGGCGACGCCGATCGCTGCGCCAACGGCGTCGGCGTCGGTCTCCGAATCGGTGCTGAAGAGGGTGCGGGTGACGATACGCAACGTAAGGCGCATCATCTCGTGATGGATGTCGAGGGGCGCGTCGTCGCGTCCGCCCCAACGGTGCAGCATCGCGTCGGTGTCCGACACCATCATTTGCGCAAACGCGGCCAGCCGCTCTTTGTGGAAGGCGGGCTGAGCGAGCCGACGTTGTCGTCGCCAGAAATCGCCCTCGCTCGTCAGAAGGCCCTGCCCGAGAACCAGCTTCAGACCCTCGTAGCTGCGGCTCTTCTGGTAGTTGCGATTGTTGTCGACCAGCAGGTGCCGGATACCGTCCGGCTCGTTCACCAAGAGGTAGCGGAAGGGACCAAACCGGAAGCCCACGTAGTCGCCGAAATCGCGCAGCGACCTTTGAAAGAGCCCGATGGGGTCCCTCTGCGCTTCGACCAGGTTTCCGAGGATCAGCGTGCCACGAGGTCTTGGCGCGTCACGTGCCTCCGTGGTCACGATTGCTCGCGAGGACTTTCCCGTGGCATTCGAAGCCTCGTCGTCGGCGCGCACTTTTGAGCTGGGAATCGACATGGTGAGAAGTCCGCTGGTCTAGGGTACGGCGTGCGGGGCAAGGCCGCCATTCAGCTGCCAAGCGGACGGCATCCTGCGACCCGGCCCGCCCGGTCTGGCAGCGATCGGCGTCTGGAGCCTGATGCACGTGCTCATCTCGACTCTACGGCGTGCTGGCAGCACCCGGCCCGGCGCCGCTCCACCCACCCAGCGTCTTCGTCATTGCGTCCGATCCACTGGCTGGCATGTACGTCGCGGCCTCACGCGCCATGCGGGCTCCGGGCACGACGTCAGGATGGTCCGTTCTGTCGATGACGCGCGCGACGCACGACATACGACTCGACGATCGCACGTTGATCATTCACGCGGACCGGCCGATGCTGCGCGGCGCCTTCGAAGGCGTCTTTTGCGATCCGCGGCGATCCCCGTTTACCGTCGGACACCGCGTCCTGCTCGACGAGGTAGCAGTCACCGTCTTGTCGGCAAAAGACGGGTTTCCCACGACCATCGAGGTCCGCTTCGTCGCTTCGCTCGACGACGACCGCTTCCGGCTGCTCGCGTAGCAAGACGGAAAGCTCTTGCCGTTGCCGGCGTCCATCGGCGATCACGCCGTCAATCCATGGACACCCGGGCCGACAGGATTCTTCTAACCTGCCACCAACGCGAAACGCCGACCTACTGCGCGACGCACTGACCGCTGGAGCATTTCGCAGTCTTGCCGCGGCAGGGCTCGATGAGACACTGGACCATGCCCTTGTTGCACTTGGGCTCCGATGACTTGGTGGGAAGCGCGTCGCAGTAGCAGCCGCCGCAATAGTTATCGACCAGTTGGCAGTCGCCGGCGACCGTGCATTGCGAGCCTTGCGGTGGGTCTTTCACGCAGGTCGGCTGAGGAGGACAGGGCGCCTGGATGCAAACGACGTCTTCGAGAACGCAGTGCGATCCGATTGCGCATGAAACGGCCGCGCAGGCATCGGCACCGCCGTCGCCCGCTGGAGCTCCGCCCGTTCCGCTCATCGTGCCGCCCGTCCCGTTCGGGGATCCACCCGTGCCCGTACCACCTGCGGGGCCGCTGCTGGGAGCGCCACCCGCGCCGGTAGGGGTCGAATCCCCTGCCGTGCCGCTCGAAGAGCCGCCCGTGCCGCCGTTGGTGGACCCACCGGCACCCGTGGTGGCTTTAGAGCCGCCGGAACCGGTCTTCGAGGTGTCGACAGGGGAGCCCGCATTCCCGAGCGAGGCGTCACTGCCGCACGCCGTGAGGGCGAGCAACGAGGTAAGAGAAACGATCAAGGTGGAGGCTTTCATCGTGAGCTCCTTCTTCTGAATAAGATGGCCGGGGTCGCACCTGGCGATCACGGCATTGGTTCTTTCTGCATCGAGACCAGCAGCGAGCGCACACGGGCGGCGAGGGCGTTCTGGGGCGTGCGCGACAAAAATGTCTCGCCGAGGCGCGTCGCATTGGCCCGATCGCCCTTCCGAACGAGCGCTTCGATGCGCAAAACCTGCGATTCCGGAGTCAGTACGCCGCCCGGGAAGTGTCCCTTGTACTCATCGAGCGTCTGCAGCCCCCGATCGACATCACCGGATCGGATCGAGGCGCTGGCTCGATCGAGCCACCCCACTTCATCGGCGAGCTTTTCGTCCGGCGCGCGCATCGCAGGATCGGGCGCGATGTCTGCGCTCACGCCGGGCGCCTCGGCCCTGGCAGGCGCGATCCGAGAAGGCGAGATCGGCTGCACGCGCGAAGCGGGCGGCGGGACCATCTCGGGCCCCGGCGCGACAATGGCAGGGTCCAATGCGACGGCTGCGGCCGGCGAGGGGCGCGCGGCGGTCTCGGCAGGAATCGGCGTGGCCGCGGACACCGGGGCGACGACAGCGGGTGGCTCGATCCGGGCCGCTGGTTGCGACGTCAGGCTCCCGACGGCGGCCGTGGTGCACACGGCGATCAGCGCTCCTCCCCCCGCCCACTTGGCAACCGCCATCCAGGTGGCCACCTTGGCAGTGGTGGCCGCGACGGCGCCCGTGCCCGCGGCACCCGCGACAACACTGGCTCCTCCTTCTGCCATGCCCGCCGTCAACATCGCGCCCGTACCGGCACCGAACGCGACGAGCGCACGCTGCCGAGCCGCCGCCGGCGCATCGTCGTCTCGGGCAGAGTCGAGCATCGCGGCGGTGAGGCCGCCCACATGTGTTGTCGAAAGGCGCGGGGGATCACTCATCGCACTTCTCCTCGTGTTGCCTCGAGCTCTTGCACCCGAGCCTGGAACGCTTCACGCGCGCGACGAAGCCGCGACGCGACGGTGCCCGTAGGAATGCCCAGCAGCTCGCCGATTTCGATGGACGACATCTCTTCGATCTCGAAAAAAACGAACACGGCTCGCAATTCGATTGGCATGTCGTCGAGCACGGCGTCGAGCAGGGCTCGCGCCTGCTTGCGCAGCGTGATGGCCTCGGGGCCTGGCGAGGTGTCGACTCCCTGGAGCAGGGTGGGATCGAGAACCTCGTGGCGACGGCGAACCGTCCGGCGCGCATCGGATGCCACACGAAGCGCCGTCTGAAAGATGAAGGGCTTCTCTTTGCCCAGCTCGATGGCCGACAGCTTGCGGCTCACCACCAGGAAGACCTGCTGCGAAGCATCGTCGAGATCCGGGGTGGCAACGCCCAGCCGCCGCAGCGTTCGCCAGACGAGCTGAAAGTGCTCGTTGAGCAGGGCGCGCAGCCGCAGGCGATCTTCCTGCTCGTGGGCAGGATCGAGCCCCATGGCTCGACCCGCGGCTAGGCTGGCATTGCCCATCTTTCTTATTATGGCCGACGATCGTTCGCGCGATCATCGAAGCGGTATCCGATTCCGATCCCCGCGGCGGCGCCCACCT
>JBBSDY010000613.1:0-3455 GCA_038240245.1 Polyangiales bacterium | reverse complement strand
TGCTCGCCCTTGATGCGCCGGCGTCGCTCGATGATCGCGAGCAGCAGGCGGCCGAAGCGAAGATCCGCCGTGGCGTCGCACACGATTCCTCGTCGTTGGCCGGATGCGTCGACCAGCGAGAGCTCGGCGATCACTTGTCCGGGTGCGCGCTGGCGCAGCTCGTGCGCGGCGACGTCGGTGACGAAGCCGAGGGGAAGCAGGTAGCGCTCGGGATCGCCTTCACTCGGCTCGACCTCGACGAGGGTGATACACGGGTTGGTGCTCTCGGTAAGTGGAATGACCTCGACGATGCGAGCCGTTTTGGGACGAGCCTTGCTGGAAAACCAGGGGCAGGTTGCGAGGTAGCCGGGAAGCGCCCGGGCCAGCGGACCTGCCGCGTCGTCGGTCAAGAGCGATTCCCAGTCACCATCGGTGTCGAGCTTGGGCAGTGCCGAATCCGAAGCTGGATGGACGCTCGCGCCCGCCGGGGCGGTGAGCGCAAACCAGTAGAAAACGTGTGATCCCAGAGACAGGGAATAGGGCCGATCGCCGATGGCCGGAAAGCTCGTGCGCCCGAAGAGCTCGACGGGAATCGCGCCCCGGTGGCTGCCAAGATCGAGCTCGACGTGCTGTACGAAGCGCGACAGGTTGGCGACGACCAGAATGCTCTCGTCCTCGAAGCTGCGCACGAAGGCGATGATGCGCGGGTTGTCGGGCTGCAAGAAGTCGATCGCGCCCCTACCGAATGCTCGAAACTGCTTGCGCAGCGCGATGAGTCGACGCATCCACCACAGGAGCGAGTGCCGGTTCTGCTCCTGGGCTTCGACGTTGACGCTCTGGTAGTGGTACTCGTGATCGATGATCGTGGGCAAAATCAGCTTCTGGGGATTGGCCCGTGAGAAGCCGGCGTTGCGATCGGGGCTCCACTGCATGGGCGTGCGCACTCCGTCGCGATCGCCGAGGTAGACGTTGTCGCCCATGCCGATCTCGTCGCCGTAGTAGAGGACGGGCGTTCCCGGCAGCGAGAAGAGCAGAGCATTCATCAGCTCGATGGTGCGGCGATTGTTTCCGAGCAACGGCGCGAGGCGGCGCCGGATGCCAAGGTTGATGCGCATCCGGTTCTCTTGAGCATAGGCGCGGTACATGTAGTCACGCTCTTCGTCGGTGACCATCTCCAGCGTCAGCTCGTCGTGGTTGCGTAAAAACAGGGCCCACTGGCATGCGTCGGGGATGGCCGGCGTCTGCGCCCAGATGTCGGTGAGCGGAAATCGATCCTCGGTGCGCACCGACATGAAAAGCCGGGGCATGATCGGAAAATGAAAAGCCATGTGGCACGATTTGCCGTGATCGAAATAGGCGACGGCGTCCTCGGGCCACTGGTTGGCCTCGGCAAGCAGCATCTTGTTCGTGTGCTTTTTGTCGACGTGACGCCGGAGCTCGTTCAAAAAGACGTGCGTCTCGGGGAGATTCTCGCAGGTGGTGCCATCGCGCTCGTAGAGATAGGGCACGGCGTCGAGCCGAAGTCCGTCGACGCCCATTGCTAGCCAGAAGTCGACGGCTCGCATGAGGGCGCGCTTCACCGCCGGGTTGTCGAAGTTCAGATCGGGCTGGTGCGAGTAGAAGCGGTGCCAGTAATAGGCCTTGGCCTCGTGATCCCAGGTCCAGTTCGAATGCTCGAAGTCCTTGAAGATGATGCGCGCCTCTTTGTACTTGGTGGGCGTGTCGCTCCACACGTAGAAGTCGCGCTCGTGGCTGCCCGGCGGCGCGTGGCGGGCGCGTTGAAACCAGGGGTGCTGATCGGAGGTGTGGTTCAAGACCAGCTCGGTCACGACCCGCAGCCCGCGCCGGTGGGCCTCCTTCAAGAAGTGGCGAAAGTCGGCGAGCGATCCGCAGTCGGGGTGTACGTCGAGGTAGTCGGCGGTGTCGTAGCCGTCGTCTTTCATCGGCGACGGGTAGAAGGGCAGAAGCCAGAGGGTGGTGACCCCCAGCTCCTTCAAGTAGTCGAGCTTCTCGGTCAGCCCCGGAAAGTCGCCGATACCGTCGCCGTTGCTGTCGTAAAACGAGCGCACGCGAAGCTCGTAGAAGATCGCGTCCTTGTACCAAAGGGGATCGTCGACGAGCTCGTTCGCAGGCATGGTCACGGTCAGTTCTTACTCGTTCGCTTCTTCTTTCTCGACCACCAAGATGTGCGCCGAAACGCAGGTAGGGTCGAGCCGCACGTAGTTTTCCATGATCCAGGTGTACCGTGAGTCGGTCAGAAGGTCCCGCACCCTGAAGCCTTCTGGCGCGCCGAGCCACATCTCGGCCATAGGGACCTTGACAACGCACTGGTGCGCGGCAAACGGATCGAGGTTGACCATGAAGATGAGAGCGTTCGACCTGTCGCGTGTGGCGGCCTAGCGCCGTCGAGCGACGGAGCGATCGCTTCGATGACGATGTGCCGGTGCATCGCTATTTGACTCCGCACACTCCGTCGATGGCCTGACACTGGGCGGCCGTGCGGCAAACTTCGGAGGGTGTGCAATCGGCGTCGGTCGCCGCGAGGCAGGCGTCATCTTGCAGTGAGCACTGTCCCGCGAACGCGCATTGCTCGGATTTCTTGCAGGCGGCGTCGGTTCGGGCGACGCACACGCCATTTTCTTGGACGCACTTGCCGCTGGTGACACATGGGCCCTTGAACGAGCAGTCCACGCACGATGTGCCCAGGCAATCCGCGTCGGACATGACGGTGCACGTTCCCCCCGGCCCCAGATGACACGCGCCCGAGATCCCGCAGGGAATGGCGCTGTGCGCGCAGCCGTCTTCGGTAAGCACACACCCGCCGTCGCCGTAGCCGCACTCGCCGAGCTGGTCGCAGTTGGTGCTGTTGGCGCAGTCGGCGCCCGACATGGGTATGCAGGCGCCGCCGTCGCAAACGGTGTAGGCCCCCGGTACGCAGGCGAGCCCACCGGCGCTGCTCCATGTGCCGTGCGCGGAGTTGCCATTGCCGCAGCTAATCACGAACGCGTACGACGTTGGCGTTCCCGCGGAATCGGAGACCACCTGGGAGAGATGAACCGCGCCCCGCGCGCAGCTCGAGGTGTGCAGACCGTCGCTACGAGCCTTGATGGAGCTGCAAAGATCGCCGTCGTCGTTCGAGCCGCAGCTCGACATCGAGGCGCCCGCGAGCAGCCAGCACGCCAACGCCGCCCGCGACAAGCAAGTAAAGAGCGACATCGCCACCCCAGCGAAGCAAGTACCCCGCGGCGCCGATGCCGTCAAACGGCGTGGCGACCGCGGCGCCGGCGCCACGCCAGGGTGATCGAAGCCAATACGGGCGAGGGGCGATTGACCTCGCTGGGGCGTCGGGTCAAGGTGGGCATTGGGATGTCGAGGCACGCACCCGGTCGTTCGTGGCTCGCGACGGCTCCCGTGCTGCTCGGCGGGTTCGGGAGTCGCACGCCGCGGTTGCTCGAGCCAGGCGACGACATTGTCCC
>JBBSDY010000612.1:0-3471 GCA_038240245.1 Polyangiales bacterium | reverse complement strand
GAGGCCCGGGTTCACGAGGGCTCGACAGTCGACATTTCGGTGGAGAGGGGTGGCCTTGTCGTCCGGCCGAAGGTCCGTCATCGGTACGGCCTGAACGAATTGCTCAGTAAGGTCAACCTACGTCACCTTCATCGCGAAACTCTTACGGGCAAGCGCGTCGGACGCGAGGCCTGGTAGTGGCTGGAGAGTATGTCCCGGAACGCGGCGACGTCGTTTGGCTGCACTTCGACCCACAGACCGGCCATGAGCAAGCGGGTACTCGTCCAGCGCTCGTGATCTCCCCGCGCGCTTACAACCGCCGTGTGGGACTCGCTCTCTTCTGCCCGATTACCTCGCACGTAAAGGGCTATCCGTTCGAGGTCGTTCTGCCGCCAGGCCTCAGGGTGAAGGGAGCAATCCTATCCGACCAGCTGAAGAGCCTCGACTGGCGGGTGAGGAAAGCAAAGCATGTCGACGTGCTCCCTGGCGACTTGCTCGATGAGACGATTGCTCGCATCCTCGCTTTGGTCGATCCCGATCGACCTTAGAAGTGCGCGTTTGCTTTCCTGTCAGCCAAGAGAGAGCTACGGCGGCAACGCTTCCCACCGAAGCGATTCGCCGATTTCCGTCGAGATCTTTCGCGCCCTCCACACGCCGGCGAGGGGTACCACGTACAGCCCCGGGCCCTTGTCGCTCTTTCGTGTCGAGAAAAAGGCGAGCAGGCGGCCATCGGGGCTGCACGCGGGGTACGAGTTGGCTCCCTGGTTTTGGGTGATGCGCGTGATGTTCCCGCCGCGCACGTCGGTCGCCACCAGATCGGCGCCATTGCCCACACCGACCGTGAACACGACCTGAAGCCCGTTGGGTGTGTCGCAGAACGAAGGCGCTGACGCATTGAAGCCAGCGGGCGACACCGCCTTGCCGTCGACGTAGACCCGTTGGCCAGCCGTGCCGCCCCCCACGTAGGCCATCTTGCCGCCCGGCCCGAACACCGGATGGTTGGCGAGCGGCGCCGTGGAGATGGGGCTCATCGCCGAGCCATCGGCGTTGCCGACGAAGATGCGGCTCGACGAATCGGCGGCAACGGACAGCGCCAGCTTGCCGTGATCAGGAGAAAACGCGATCCCGAAAATGGAGCCCGGCACATTGACGGCGACGGGCGTTGCAGCGCTGCCCTTCACCAGCCGGAAGGGCGAAAAATCGTGGCTCAGCGCGTAATATACCTCGCCCTTGGGGCCGAACGTCGGAGCGATGGCGGTGTCTGCCTCGGGGCTGTCACCGTGAAGGTGGTAACCGTCGGCATCGATCGCGAAGATCTGTCGGTTTCGGCCGACGCGCCCGCTGTAGACCATGTGGCTGGCAAAGCCGCCAGGACGTCCGGTGAGCGCGCCCAAAAGAGCGTCGGTCATGCGATGCGATGACGTGCGCACCTGCGCGGCGTCGGTCTCGATGCGATTCTGAAAGATTGGATCGGTCGCGCGGCCGAGCAGGTAGGCGCTGCCGAGCAGCTCGATCTTGCCGGATGCCAGCTTGTTGGCAAGCACGCGCACCAGGATGCTGATGCCGCGTCCTCGCCATGCGGCGGCGTCGACCGGCGAGTCGTGCAGGTACAGGCCGCCCGGAGCGGCCTCGTCGGCCACCACGTCGAACTGTCCCGACAGATCGAGGTCTTTCTTGACGACCAGCTGCACCGTGGTGTCGGCGTCGCTGGTGGTGACGATGGGCATCACGGCGAGCTTGGGTAACTGGACCGCCGCGGCCGCGCCGTTCACGTCGAGGGTGCCGAGAACGCTTTCGTCGGGCGCCGATGAATTGGGCGCCTGCGCCTGATCGGCACCCACGGGGCGATCTGCCAACGACCCCGCAGCGCCGAGCGCAAAAACGAAAACGACATGGGTGGACTTCGACTTCATTCGCAAACGCTCCGCAGGGTACAACGAAAGGTCATCGACAAGGTCGACTGGAGAATGTCGGGGTAGTTGGGCGGCGGGGAGGGGAGCTCGGCGCCATTCGACACGATCGAGGCGAGCGTGGCACGCAGCTCATCGTCGAAGGTCGAGTCACCGCTCGGCTTGGTGATGGTGAACGAAGTGACGGTGCGATCGCCGCTGATGTTGACGGTGACCGAGGCTCGAAGGGTCTTCAATGTGTCGAAGGGAACCTTCCCCTTGATGGCGAACTTGGCGTAAAACCAGCGCTCGAGCTGGGAGCGATAAAAATCGACCGCGTGCGCCTTGGCGGGATCGGTCTCGGTCCCTTCCTTGACGCCGTCGGCCGCGCCCTCGACGGTGGATACGGGTGCGGGTCCCGCTTCGGCCGCCTCGACGAGAAGATCCGCCTGCTTGACGATCTCGGCGTTGGGCGCCGGTTTGTGCCCGGCATCGGCCACCGCCACCGTCGGAATGGCCGCCGGCGTGGCCAGTGCGTGCGGGGAGGGTACGGCCTGGGCGACCGTCCGCTCGACGGGCCGCGGGGCAATCCATCGATCGGGCAGCTTGCCCGGTTGTCTCCTGGAGCCGAGCTTCAAAAGAGGCGCATCGTCGACGATGGGAGTGATGGCCACGGACATCGGCCGCGCGTGCTCGTCGGAGATCTCGGCGCGAAGCGCAGTGCCGCCGCCGCTCTTGAGCAAGGCGAAACCTCCCAGCTGCGCGAAGAGCGCGATGACCGCGCCAAGAACGAGCTCGAGGGCCGAGAAGTTTGCGGTGGCCGTCAACGCCGCTCCTTGTCCCCGGGTGGCGCCTTTGCGGATTCGTCGGGGCTGACCAACAAGTTGAGCGACGTGACACCGGCCGAGCGGGCGGCGGCGACTGCGCGCGCGACCACTCCATAGTGGGCTTGCTCGTCAGCCCGAATGTACAGCTCCTTTTCGGTCTGCACCCGCGCGTTGGTCTGGAGCACCGTCTCGAGATCCTCGGTGACGTCGGTCTCACCGAGGAGCACCCGCTCGTCCTTGGTGATCGACACGACGAGCTTGGCATCTTTGACGGGTGTGTTGGCTGCCTGCACGTTCGGCAAATCGATGCGCAGCCCTGTTGCCAGGAGGGGAGCGGTCACCATGAAGACGATGAGGAGCACGAGCATGACGTCGACCAGCGGCGTCACGTTGATCTCCGTAAAGCCTCCACGCCGCCTGCGAACGCTCGCTCCCATGTCGTGTCGCCTTCCCGTCGCGTCGGCGCGCGGCTACTGACCCCACGCGGCGCCACCGGCCGGGGGCGGGAAGGAGATGGGACGGGTGAGCGGGACGGCCGCTTCGACGGGCTGCGACGAGAAGGCGAGCACCCACTCCGAGACCGATGCCTCGATCTCATCGAGCAGATCGCCCACCCGCTTGTCGATGGTGTTGTAGAAGATGACCGCCGGAATGGCCGCTGCCAGGCCGATGGCCGTGGTGAGCAGCGCTTCGCCGATGGCGGGCGCCACGACAGGAAGCGACGCGCTCTTTTCCTGACCGATGCGGATGAAGGCATCCATGATGCCGTAGACCGT
>JBBSDY010000611.1:0-3472 GCA_038240245.1 Polyangiales bacterium | reverse complement strand
CGCATGAAAGATCGCGACGACGCTGCCATCAACCGTGGCCTGCGTGCCATCACCGACATCATCGACGACCGCGTGAAGAAGAAGCAAATGACGCGAATCGCGCGGGATCAGAAGCTCGCTCTGGTCACCGCGACCACGGACGACTCGGGGTTGCACGGCGCTGATCTCGTGATCGAGGCGGTGTTCGAGGATCTCGGCGTCAAGCAAGACGTCCTTCGCGATGTCGAAGAGCGGGCCAGGCCCGGGCTCATCTTTGCGTCGAATACCTCGTCGATCCCCATTACCAAGATCGCGTCGGGGGCGCGCCGACCCGAGAACGTGGTGGGAATGCACTACTTCAGCCCCGTCCACAAGATGCCGCTCCTCGAGGTGATTCGCACGGACAAGACCGATGCCGCGGTCGTGGCGACGGCGGGTCGCGGTGGGTAAAAAGCAAGGCAAAACGGTGATCGTCGTGAACGACGGCGTCGGTTTTTACACGACCCGCGTTCTCGCTCCGTACCTCAACGAGGCGTGTTGGCTGCTCACCGAAGGGCTGTCGGTCGAGGCAGTCGACGAAGCGCTCGTCGACTATGGCTGGCCCGTCGGGCCGTTCATGCTGATCGACGAGGTGGGCATCGACGTCGGCGCGCACGTCGGCCGCATCATGCTCGAGGCGTTCGGCGGCCGCGTCGATCCGTCGCCGGTCATCACCAGGGTGGTGCGCGACGAGCGCAAGGGTCGCAAAAACGAAAGAGGTTTTTACCTCTACGGCGACGGCGCGAAGGGTGCCGGCCAAAGCAAGCAGGTCGATCCCAGCATCTATGCCGCCATCGGGGTGGGCAAGCCGAAGGGCCGCTCCAAGGTCTCGAAGGAAAACATGCAGCTTCGCTGCACGTTGCAGCTCGTCAACGAGGCGTTGCTTTGCTTCGGCGAAAAGATCCTACGCAGTGCGCGCGACGGCGATGTCGGCGCCGTGTTCGGTCTTGGGTTTCCCCCATTTCGCGGCGGACCATTTCGTCTCGTCGACGAGATGGGCCCGAGCGACGTGCTGCGACGCATGCGCGGCTACGAGAAGCAGTTCGGCAAGCGGTGGACCCCCGCGCCGGTGCTCGTCGAGATGGCGGCGGCCAACCGGCGGTTCTTTTAGCTTGGCAGTACGGCTGCAGATTTCTTAGCTACCGTACTTCGTCTGGTAGTGGCTGACGCTGTCTTGGAGCTCTTCGAGGTGATCGGTGACATAGGGCATGAGAAGCTCATCGGCCTCGCCGTTCGACAGCGCCCAGTGCCGCGCCGTCTCTTGCGCGGCGGCCGGCGAATGAGCGAGAAGGTCGCGAACCACGGCCAGGGCCCCGGCCGTTTCGAGCGCACCAATGGTCTGCAACGCGGTGACGGTCTCCGGCAGAAACTGTCCCGTCGAGTTCTCGAGAAATCCGGCGATCCCTTCTTGCGCGATCTCGGTGCTGAAGTCGATCACCAGCACCACGGTGCGCAAGACTGCGGGAAGGTCGTGGAGCTCGTTACGTAGCGCCACCAGCGGAGGTTGGTAGATCCGCACCATGAAGCTCTCGAGGAAGGTGGTCGCGGCTTCGTGGGCCATCCCCTCGAGAGTTACCGGATTGCAGGCGAAGTGCCACGCCCGCACGCGCGGTGCTCAGGTGGGTGCGCGCTGGGTCAGAGGACCCAGGTAGTCGCGCTTGCCGAGGCTGACGCCGTTGTGACGGAGGATCGCGTAGGCGTGGGTGAAGTGGAAAAAGAAGTTGGGCAGCGCGTGCTCGAGAAAATAATCGTGGCCGCTCATCGTCTTGCCCTCCCAACGGGGTTGCGTCACCGAGCGGGTGGCGGCGCCTTCGAAGTCCTTTTCGGAATACCCGTCGAGGTAGTCGATCACCGAGCGGACGCGCGCGCGTAGCTCGTCGATGGTTTTTTCGGTGTCCGGGTGCGAGGGCGCTTCTTTGCCGGTGAGGCGCGACGCGGCGAGCTTGGCCGTATCACACGCGGTCTGCACCTGACGCGCGAAGGGGAACTGGTCCGGGGAAAGCCGGAGGCCCAAGAAAACGACCGGATCGAAGGATTTCGTCTGCGCGTGGGCGGCGGCGGTCTCGAGCCATTTGTCGAGCTGGCCGAGCATCTTCTTCATTTGGCGAATGGTTGCGAAATACATGCGGGCCATCGTAGCTTGGCCTGGCGACGATGCCCGTGAATTCGCCGGCGCACGCAATGCGGCGCGGTCGAATGATCAGGGCGTTAGGTGGTTAGTCTTCAGCCACGGCAAGTACTTGTCGGGCCAGTCGCGTCCCGGAGCATTGGGATCGCCCACGTGAAAAGCGGAGTGTCCGCCCGTCGGATACACCTCGAGGTGCTCGAGAACGCCGAGCGCCTTGAGCTGCTGATCGATGGCTTGCGCGAGCGCGATCGGCGCGGTGGTGTCGTCCTGGGCGTGGCACATGTACACGGGGGGCGCGTTCGCCGTGAACTTGAACGGCGAGGTCGGGCTGCCGAAGGACCACGTGCACATGGACGCCACGAAGTCGGGCCTGCTGCTCAGCCTCTCCACGGGATCGGCGGCGCCATCCCGTCCCAGGTCGAATCCCGCGACGAGGCTCATGTCGAGGTGGGAGCCGGCCGAATAGCTGATGACGCCGATGCGCTTCGGATCGAGGGCCCCACAGATCGGCCTTGCTGCGAACCAGGCGGATGGCGCGATTGGCATCGAGCAACGCGTCACGCGGCGCGTCGGTCGATCCGCCCTGGATTCGGTACTTGAGCGCGAAGACGGCGATGCCCAGAGGTCCGAGTCGCTGGGCAAGCGCCGCGGCGTGGGTTTCCATGTCGAGCAACGCGTAGCCGCCGCCTGGAAAGACGACGAAGGCAGTGCCCGTTGCCTTGCTCTCGGCGAGCGGGTAGCGCCGCAGCGTGGGAATACTGACGTTGGTGATGAAGCCGTTGGCCGCGACGTTCTCTTGGGGAGCGTTGGCGACCAGGTTCGGGGGATCGCCCGGGTACAGCTTCATCTCCTTGAACCCGCTGGTGGGTGCCGCCTCGTAGGGGCCGGCTTCGCGGCCGGCTTCGCGGCTGGCTTCGACGGGGCTGGCGTCCTGCTCGGATATCTTCTCGACCGCCGCATCGACCACCGTGGGCGCACTTCCTCCCGATCCTCCATGGGAAGCGCCCCCTGTGCCGCCGCTCCCTGAAGAGGTCGTTGCTCCACTGGCGCCGCTGTCGGGGGCTTCATCGCCGGGGCCGGCCTCGGCGGCGCACGCTGAAACCAGCAGGCATAAGGTGAGTCCAATGGGGGTGCGCATAGTGCCTTTGCTGGCAGGAGACCCTGGCTGACGAGCCAGTCGTAGCTGTCGGTCAGCATATCTTTTTTGCAGTGTTCGAGGCTCCTGGTCAAGCTCGCGCTGCGCCCTCGAGCTCATTCCTTGGGGCCCTCGTTGTAGCCTCGCGGCCGGTACTTGGGGTTCACGCCGCCGTGCTCGACGCCATTGGT
>JBBSDY010000610.1:0-3475 GCA_038240245.1 Polyangiales bacterium | reverse complement strand
TTTCGGGCCCATCGGACCGGCACCGCCCCGAACGAACGGAAAAAAAGCCATGCGATTCATGATCTTCGTACCCGCCAACGCAGAGTCTGAAGCCGGTGTCCTCCCCAGCGCGGAAATGCTCGAAAAAATGGGGAAGTTCAACGCCGAGATGGTCAACGCCGGTGTGCTGCTCGCCGGCGAAGGTCTTCAGCCGACCTCGAAGGGGGCGCGCATCACCTTCTCGGGGGGCAAGACCAAGGTCATCGACGGCCCCTTCACCGAGGCGAAAGAGCTCGTCGCCGGCTACTGGGTCATCCAGGTCAAGTCGAAGGACGACGCGATCGCGTGGATGTCCCGCGCCCCGTTCGGTCCCGGCGTGACCATCGAGCTGCGCCAGGTGTTCGAGTCCGAGGATTTTGCGCCCAGTGACCCCACGGGCGAGATTCGCGCCAAGGAGCAAGCGCTCCGCGAGAGGGCCTCGCACAAAGGCTGAGCGGGACTCGGTTTTCCGACTCCCGGCGTTGGTCGCGCCCTGGCGGATTGTCTTATCCGCTGGTTGTGGGTCACACTGCGGTCCTCGATGCAAGAGCCGCTGGTGCACCTTCGATCCGGAAAAGACGGCAAACGTGCGGGGGATCTCACCGCTTTCCTTCCGACCAACCGTGAGGAGATGGCCGCCCGGGGGTGGAAAGAGCTCGATATTCTGATCGTGACCGGCGACGCCTACGTCGATCACCCGGCGTTCGGTCCCGTCCTCATCGCGCGCTTTCTCGAGGGGCGCGGCTTCAAGGTGGGTCTCATCGCGCAGCCCACGTGGAAGGACACCAGCGACCTCACCCGCATGGGGCGACCGCGACTCTTCGTGGGGATCAGCGCGGGCAACCTCGACTCGATGCTCAACCGACTGACCGCACAGAAGAAGATGCGCTCGGACGATCAATATTCTCCCGGCGGACAGACCGGCATGCGCCCCAACCGCGCGACGCTCGTCTATTCCAACCTCTGCCGTCAGGCGTTTCCCGGGCTGCCGATCGTGATCGGGGGCATCGAAGCTTCGCTGCGCCGCATCGCGCACTACGACTACTGGTCCGATCAAGTGCGGCGCTCGATCTTGCTCGACTCCAAGGCCGACCTGCTCGTCTTCGGGATGGGCGAGCGCTCGGCGTGGGAGATCGCGCAGCGACTGGCGGCAGGAGAGACCCTGCGCACGATGCGCGACATCCGCGGCACCGCGTTTGCCCTCGGGCATCGCGGCGAGTGGGAGCCGCTGCTCGAAGAGCGCACGCGCTACGTGACCGACGGCAAGATCGTCGTGCTCCCCTCGTACGAAGAGGTGTGCGCCGACAAGCAGGCGTTCGCCACCATGTCACGCAGCTTCCAATACGAGACCAATGCCCACAACGCGCGCCCGCTCTTGCAGCCGCACGGTGAGGAGGCCGTCTATTTCAACCCACCGGCGCTGCCGCTCGAAGAAGCCGAGATGGATGCGCTCTACGATTTGCCGTTTCAGCGCCGGTCCCACCCTTCCTACACCCAGAAGATCCCGGCATTCGAAACGGTCAAGCATTCCATCGTGACGATGCGCGGCTGTTTCGGCGGCTGCACCTTCTGCAGCATCACCGAGCACGAGGGCCGGATCATCCAGAGCCGCTCGTCGGAGGGCGTGCTGCGCGAGGTGCGCGCCCTGTCGCGCATGCAGGACTTTCGCGGCGTCATCTCCGATCTCGGCGGCCCCACCGCCAACATGTACAAGATGCGCTGCAAGGACGAAGAAACCGAGAGCGCCTGTCGCAGGCTCTCGTGCGTGCATCCCGGCATCTGCGAAAACCTGGTAACCGATCACGATCCGCTCATCGATCTCATGAAGAAGGTGCGCACGGCTCCCGGCATCAAGAAGGTCTTCATCGCGTCGGGCGTCCGCTACGACCTCGCCGAGCGCAGCCCGGAGTTCATCTCCGAGCTCGCCCGCCACCACACCGGCGGCCAGGTTTCGGTTGCGCCCGAGCACAACGATCCCGAAGTCTTGAGCAAGATGAAGAAGCCCCCCATCGACAGCTACGAGCGCTTCGCACAGGCATTTTGCCAGGCCAGCGAGGACGCGGGCAAGGAGCAGTACCTCGTGCCCTACTTCATTACGGGCCACCCCGGCTCGACACTCGAAGATACCATCAAGCTGGCGCTCTATTTGAAAAACAAGGGCATGCGCCCGCGCCAGGTGCAGGACTTCATCCCCACGCCGATGGCGATCGCGACCGCCATGTACTACACGGGAATCGATCCGCTCACGAACAAGCCCGTCTACACGGCAACCGACCTACGCGAGAAGAAAATGATGAAGGCCCTTCTGTATTACTGGGACAAGGACAACTGGCCTCTCGCGCGCGAGGCTTTGAAAAAGGCAGGACGGCGCGACCTCATTGGCCGGTCGCCGCAGTGTCTCGTTCCGCCAGATTACGGCACGGCGTCACCGATGGCGCGGCAAGGAAGGCAAGCAAGATGAGCACGGCATCCATCGACGCGTGGACTTCACCCAAGGCGGCTGGAGCGCGAGCGCGCCTGGCGATCGGGACGATGAACTTCGGCAAGCGCACCGACGAGGCGCTCGCCCGGCGCATCATCGCGCACGCCGAAGATCGCGGGCTCACTTTTCTCGATACCGCCAACATGTACAACGACGGTGAGTCCGAGCGCATCGTCGGGCGGGCCATCAAGGGGCGACGCGACAAGTTCGTGGTGGCGTCGAAGGCGGGCTACGGCCGCGTGAACGGCAAGGCCGAGGGGCTCTCGCAGGCGAGCCTCGTCGCCGCGTGCGATGCCAGCTTGTCGCGTCTGGGAACCGACTACATCGACATCTACTACCTGCACGCGCCCGATCCCAAGACGCCCATCGAAGACAGCCTCGCGGGAATCCAAAAGCTGCTTTCGGCAAACAAGATTCGCGCGTGGGGCATTTCCAACTACGCCTCGTGGCAAATTCTGGAGATGTTCCAGGACTGCGAAAAAAACGCCCTGGTGCGTCCCGTCATCTCCCAGGTCATCTTCAACCTGCTCATCCGGCAGATCGAAACGGAGTACACGCGGTTTGCCGCCAAGTACGAGCTGCACACGACGGTTTACAATCCCATGGCGGGCGGCCTCTTGTCCGGCAAGTACAAGGCCGGCTCCGATGTTCTCAAGGGTTCGCGCTTCGATGACAATGCCGTCTACCAAAGGCGCTACTGGTCGGACAAGCTCCTAGACCTCGTCGCCTCGTACGAGAGCCTGGCGCCAGAAAAAAATCTCGTCGCCCTGGCCTACGCCTGGACGGCGGCAAGGCCGGGCATCGATTCGATCCTGGTCGGACCGGCTTCGATCGAGCACCTCGACGCGGCAATCGACGGCTGCGCGCGCGAGCTTTCGCCCGAGCTAGTGCGAAAGATCGACGAGACGCACAACGCCTATCTCGGGACCGACGCCACCTACGCGAGGTGATCCGTGCTTTGCGTGAGTGAGAGCC
>JBBSDY010000609.1:0-3478 GCA_038240245.1 Polyangiales bacterium | reverse complement strand
GCGTCGCGCACTTCGATCTCTTCGATGGGAAAGTGGCGCTTGACCCGGCCGAGGTAGTCGTCGATGGCTTCGCGGATGCCGCGCTCTTTGACTTTGCCCACCGCCAAAATCGTGATTTTCACGATCCGTCAGGATTCGGAGACGCCGTCACCCGGGACGGGCAGCCGCTTGGCATCGAGCCACAGACCCTCGATGTCGTAGAGGCCCCGTGCCTGCTCCTGGAAGATGTGAACGACCACGTCGCCATAGTCGATGAGAACCCACGACGCGACGGGAAGCCCCTCGATCGAAAGGGCCCGCTTTTTTTTCATGGTACAGGCCTCGTCGACCGCCTGGGCAAGAGCGTCGACGTGGCGGTTCGATCGTCCGGTCATGAGGACCAGGAAATCGGCGTAATCGACCTTGCCGACCACGTCGAGAATCTCGATGGCGAGCGCCTTCTTCTCGAGGGCAGCCGTGGCCACGACGAGCGCGAGATCGCGGCTCTGGTCGACACCGGGCGTCTCGGCGCTGCGGGCGGCCTTGCGAGCCGATTCACGCTTCGCGCCAGCGGGTTTCGCGCCTGCCGGTTTCGCGCCAGCGGGTTTCGCGCCTGCCGGTTTCGCGCCAGCGGGTTTCGCGCCTGCCGGTTTGCGGCGAGGCTTCTTCTCTTTCGAATCGGTCATTCGTGCGCGTCGTCGCTAGCCCCTAACTTGTCCCTCTCCATACACGATCCACTTCTTGGACGTGAGGCTCTCGATGCCCATGGGGCCGAATGCGTGCAGCTTGGAGGTCGAAATACCGATCTCGGCACCCAGCCCGAGCTCGCCCCCGTCGTTGAAGCGCGTGGAGGCGTTCACCAGCACGCAGCTGGCGTCGACTTCGCGCAGCCACCGCTGGGCGCGGTCGTAGCTTGCGGTGCAAATGGCCTCGGTGTGACCAGAGCCGAACTTTTGTACGTGGGCCAGCGCCTCGTCGAGGCTGTCCACGACCTTCACTGCCAGAATCTTCTCGAGAAACTCGTGCCCGAAGTCCGACGCAGTAGCGGGGACGGCTGCCGGAATGATGGCCACCGTGCGGGGACATCCCCGCAGCTCGACGCCCTTGTCCTTGGCCATGGCGGCCATTCTGGGCAGAAGCTTGGTTGCCTCTTTTTCATGGACGAGAAGGCATTCGAGCGCGTTGCACACGCCCGGCCGTACCGTCTTGCCGTCCACCACGAGGTTGACCGAAAGGTCGTGATCGGCGCCCTCGTCGGCATAGAGGTGGCAGACACCCTGGTAGTGCTGGATCACCGGAACGCGCGCGTGCTCGGTGACGAAGCGCACGAGGCCCTCTCCCCCACGGGGAATGACCAGATCGATGAGCCCCGAGAGCCCCACCAGCGCACGGATCGCCTCACGATCGCCGGCGGGAACGATCTGAACGGCATCGGCGGGAAGACCGGCCTCAACGAGACCTTCGCGTAGCACCACCCCGAGGGCCGCGTTGGAGCGCGCGGCCTCCGAGCCTCCCCTCAGCAAGACGGCGTTGCCGCTCTTGATGCACAGCGCGGCGGCATCGACGGTCACATTGGGCCGCGACTCGTAGACGATGGCAATCACCCCGAGCGGGATCTTGACCTGACCGATGAGCAGTCCGTTGGGTCGCCGGGTCATCCCGGTCACGGCGCCCACCGGATCTTCGAGGCGCGCGATGTCCTCGACCGCCCGCGCAACGGACTCGAGACGTGGCTCGGTGAGCGTCAGGCGATCGATGAACGCCGCGGTGGACGATCCGCTCTCGCGAAAGTGTGCGACGTCGGCGCGGTTGGCCTCGAGCAACGCCCGAGCGCCCTGACGCAAACGTCGGGCCACGGCGGTGAGCGCAGCGTCCTTCCGCGAGCGGTCGGCCCGGCCAAGATCGCGCGAGGCGCTGCGCGCCTTCTGGGCAAGCGCCCGCACGCTCTCTTGGATGTCGACACTCATGCGGCGGAGGTTAGCACTCCTTGTGCCCCGCAGGTCCCCCCCCCCGAGGATTGCAGATTCTACCGGCCAGCTTCGCGAGACGCGCCCGCGTCGGGCAGTTGGTCGTCGGGGAGCTCGTATTCGGGCGGTGGACCCACCACCTTGCGGTGCCGGGCGCCGCTGCACGCAACCGCGCCCAGCGACAGAACCACGACCAGCAACAGCGTCTTCGGCACGGGTGTCAGTTGCGCCATCGGTCCTCGTCCACGGACTGTACCGTCTGTTCGAGCGATCGCGACGGAACGTAACCGAGGGTGTCGCGCGCGCGCTGGTCATCGACCATGCACACGTAGCGAATGTGGTCGAGCTCGGGCGCGGGAAAGGACGCCACCCGCATCCGCCAGAGGGGCCGCAGCAGCGTCCGGGCAAGCGGGTGCGGAATGGGCAGGCTCGGCCGCCCGAGAGCCTTGATGACACGCGACAGCGGCGCCGGAGGTGGCCCGGCGAGATTGAAGATGCCACGCACCCCTGGCCGTAGCGACAGGTCGATGGCGCGCACGGTGTCGTCTTCGTGCACCACCTGCATCATCGGATCGAATCCAAGAAGTGTGGGTATGACGGGAAGTCGAAGATAGTTGGATGGCGCGTTTTTCACCGAGCCGATGATGTGAACGGGGCGCAGGATGACCGTCTCGGTTTCGGGGCGCTTCCAGAAGAACGACTGCGCGAGCATGTCCAGCTCGACCAGATCGCGGATCTCGCTGAACGCCGCGCCTCCGAGCAGCGGCGCCTCTTCGGTGAGAAACTGAGGATTGTCGGGACGAGGTCCATACACGTTGGCGCTCGACAGGAGCACGAGCTTGGGAATTTCGTACTGCGCGACGTATTCGAGGATTTTCTGAAATCCGGCCACGTTCCAGGCGTGGTGCTCGGCCGCATTCACCCGTGGATCGTGCATCACGCCCAGGTGCACGACCGCGGCCACCCGTGTGCCACGAAAAATATCGCGCGTCTTGGTGCGGCTGATGTCGACCTGATGGTGCTCGATGTCCTTGGGGCGACCTTCGAACGGGCGGCGGTCGATGCCGATGACCTTGCGGTCGCGATGCAGCCGCCGGGCCAGCCTTCGGCCGAGCCTTCCCACGATGCCGGTGACGACCACCACGCCTTCGTGGGCGGGCGCGGGCCCGGCAGCTTCGTCTTGGTAAGTCTTGGCGACCATGGAGCCTTTTAGAAAAACGGGTTCTTTCGTTCCATGAGGCCGCGGTTGAGCATCGATTGAATCGTCGCCTTGACGACCCAGACCTTCTCTTCGATGACGGCATCGTCGTCGTCGGGATCGCCATGGAATTGCAGAGGCTCACCGAAAGAGAGGCGGTACCTCGTGGGGAGCGGAAACGCGCCGCCCGGAATGAGAAGCTGCGGCCGAGCACACGTATCGTCTGCTGAATCCGGCTGATCAGGTGCATTTCGATGCGATGGCGATCGCGGTTGTAGATTGCCCGATGGGTAAAGCTCGACAGATTGAAGTTGCCGCCGAGCGCGCTCTGGTC
>JBBSDY010000608.1:0-3483 GCA_038240245.1 Polyangiales bacterium | reverse complement strand
CCCGCGATCGCGCGGCGGTATGTAAATGCTGGCGTCTGGGCAAGGCCCACCAGCAGCTTGCGGATGTCGCCGTCACTCTCGGAAAAGAGCGTGCGAAGCTGCGACGTCGAGCACTTGTCTTCCGGGGTTTCGTCGCGTCCGTAGGCGTAACGGAACCACTCGGTGACCACGCAATCGCGCGCCTGCTCGCTGGTGGCCAGCTTGGTCATCAGCTCGCCCTGGTTTTTGAACGAGCTGTCGACATCGGTGCCCATGAGATCGCCCGTCGTGTCGATGGGTAGACCGTGATCGGTGTCGCGCCACTTGCCGAGATCGTCGAAGTGCTCGAAGGCGAAGCCGAGTGGATTCATCAGACCGTGGCAGGCCTTGCACGGTTGCACCGTCTGCGTCTTTTGCTCGAGCTGCTGTCGTGCCGTGGCCGTGGGATCGACCGGGGGCAGTGTGGTGTCGACATTGTTGGGGGGTGGGGGCGGTGGAGAGCAGAGAAGCTGCTCGCGAATGAACTTTCCGCGAAGCACGGGGGAAGGCTGGGCGAGATGCGCCAGCAGGGTCATCATTCCGGCCTGCGTCATGAAACCGCTCTGTCGCGAGGGATCGAGATCCACGCGCTCGAATGCGGTTCCCGTCGGCCCAGGTAGCCCGTAGTACGTACTAAGCGCGGCGTTTCGATAGGAGTAGGTCGCGGTCAGGGCGGTCGACCACTTGCCGTCGCCGTGACGAACAATCTGGTCGAAGAACGTGGTGGTCTCCGTTTGCAGGAGCGCGGCGATCTCGGGGGTTATCTTGGCCCCCCGATCGATGGTGGGGAGCGAGGCGACGCGCGCCCATTGATCGTAGAAATTTTGAACGGCGCGTGAGCCCTTGTCGTCCTGCAACATGCGCTCGGCCTGCGCCGAAATCTGTTCGGGGCTAGCGAGCTTGCCGGCACCGGCCGCGGCGAGCAGCCCGTCATCGGGCATCGAGCCCCAGAACAGGTAGGACAGCCGGCTGGCGATCTCGTACGACGTCAGCGGGATGGCGCCGGTTGCGTCGGGAGCCGGCGAGCCGAACTCGACCCGGTAGAGAAACATCGGCGCCTGCAGCATGGCACGAACGACCATCTCGATCGCTGGAGCGAATCCGTAGGTGGTCCGGCTCGCACGAAAAAAATCTTCGTATTTGGCCAGCTCGTCGGCCTCGAGCGGTCGCCGAAAGGCCTTGAGGCCGAAGCCGGTCAAGAACGAGTGAGCGCACGCGTCCTCGCCCTTGGCAGCCGGATCGCACTGTAGGAGCCCCGGGAGATTGGTGACCGCTGCTTCGGCGAGGTGCATCGAAGCATCCTCGTACTGCGCGACGACCAGCGGATTGAGCGTCGCGCCGTCGGCGTTGTTGTCGAATCCGAACTGTACGGCCTCGGGCGGGAACCTGGTGGCGGGCCCCGTGCTGTCACCGAGCAGATCGTGGACGGTGTGGTTGTATTCCCATCGCGTCAGGCGTCGCAAAGGCGACGGCCCCGGGTCGAACGAATCGCAACCGAGCACGCCAGGACCAACGCCCCCGCCCGGTCCGCCGACGGAGTTGGGATTGCCCGACGAATCGCTTGCGTGAGGAGTGTCGCCGATCTTGCCGCTGCACGCGCAGAGAACGAGCGCGAGTCCCAACATGCCGGTGGCCCGTGAACGACGCATCGATCGTCCATGGCCGCCACGGTATGGTTCGGTCGGCATCAACGTCACGAATTCTACGCTTTTTTGTGCGCTTTTCTAGTGAAAGACAAAAGTTCTAGCGTACCTGCTTGCACCCACATGGCACGACTTCCGACTTCCTGGCGTCTCCCGGCGTCCTGGCGGTTTGCTTCTCAGGGGGTGCTGACGGTGGGGGAGCGGCTGAGGCTGTTCACGTCACTTTTGTCGAGAGTCCAGTCGGCGTGAAAGAGGCCGGCGGCGAGAGGTGTGGCGGCGCCAAGGATGATCTGACCGCGAGCGGGCGCGATCTTGTCGTCGAAGACGACGAAGTCAGGTAGCAGCTCGGGCAGCGCGATGGAGCGCAAGGTGCCAAGAGCGCTGGTGCCTTCGAGGACCAGCACGTAACGCGCGCGATGCCTGGGGTTCGGATAGACGAAGGCCACGCCGAGATCCTTGCCTTTCCACTCCTTGATGGGGCTGCCGTCGGACATCGCGATGATCTCGCTCGAGGTGGCCTTGAAGGGCAGGGCGGGCTCGATCTCGCGCAGAACGCGGTTGGAGTCGGAGTTGCCAACCAGGACGAGCGAGTGATTTTCGGCGAGCTGATCGTCGACCTCGGAGTCGGCGACCACCGGATAGCGAGCGTCCACGCCCCACCGAATCTTTGCCCACGCGCGCGCGGTCTCGCGGTTCGCCCGCGTCTGTGCGGGATCGAGCGTGCCGTACACGAAGACGAGAGGCTCGAAGAACACGTCGCGGATGGGACCCGACAAGCCCGCTCGTTTGCTCGCGCCTCTTCGGGTGTTGCTCGGGTTGTCCGCCGTCGGCCTGTTCCCCGCTTTCCAGGTGCCCTGTGCCTTGTAAGCTATCACCTGCGTCGAGGGGTCAAACACCAGCACGGTGCCGTCGATCTGCACACGTGTGGGCGTCGATGTCGGGACGAGCTCGGGGTCGCGATCGAGCGTCAATGATTCGACCCCCTGCGTCGTCATCGCGATCGATCCCTGTTCGACGATCTTCGCATCGACGGTGGCAAACTCGAGCCCGGGGGACATCTCGAGAACGTGGAACCAGGCGTCGTCGACGTAGCGGGGAGAGTCGGTCTTGAAGACGATGTGCCGCTTGTGAAGGGGGCGCGTTTTCTGGGTCAGCCAGCGAAACCCCTGGCCCAGATCGTAGGCGCGCTTCCAGACATCATGCCCCACGTCAGGGTGCTCTTGCTCGATGGCATAGCCGAGCGCCTTGTAGCGGTCGATGAGCACGCCCGAGTTTTTCTCGGGGAAGTCCTTCTTGCCGTGCCAAACGTAGAGGGGAAGATAGAGACCGTTGTCGGCCCAGAGAGAATTCGATCGCTGCTCGGCGAGCAGCTTTTCCCAGGGCCACATGGCGCGCAGCGAGATGTCGTGTCGAACGAAGTAGCTGTGGTAGCCGCAGAGCGGCTCGGCTGCGGCAAATCGATCGGGGTACCGAAACGCGATCGAGCCCGTTCCCGTCCCACCCATCGATACTCCGGTGATGGTGATGCGGTTCTTGTCGACGGGAAAGAACCGCTCGGCCCAGTCGAGGACCTTCATCACATCGACCTCGCCGAGCTCGCGGTACATCGCGTTGCCGAAAGCATTGGGGGCGATGACGAACCCCTCCACCGGCTCGACTTCGCCGGGGTGGCGGTCTTCCCATTCCGAGTCGCGCCCTTCGTCGTCGTGCCCGAAAAACCAGCGCACCATCGACAGCGGCTTTCCGTTCATCCCGTGCAGGACGACGACCAGAGGGTACGTCTTGGAAGCCGTGCTGGCCACCACGAACGACGCAGGCACAT
>JBBSDY010000607.1:0-3486 GCA_038240245.1 Polyangiales bacterium | reverse complement strand
GGAAAGAGAGAGTGCCCCAGGTAATGGATGACCAGATCGAAGGTGGGAAACTTCGACTGGGCGCTGACCTGTGCGCCTAGCCAAAGCGAATACTCCGAGGGCGTCGCACGCGAGAGCGCTGATACGCCGACGCACGTGGCCACCACGCCAATGAGAAGCGAAGCCGCTCCCGCAATTTCACCGAAGAGCTCGACCTTGCGCGGCGCCGTCGCCCACATGGTCATCCAACAGAGACCGACGGACAGGGCTGGTATGGCAACGCCGATGAGCGCGCCACGCGCCATGAACCCAGCCACGAGCCCGAAAAGGCCGAGCGCGCAGGCCAGCTTGCGGCCGAGGCCATGGGTGGGGCGATCGAAGGTTGCAATGCCGAGCCCGGCGAAGGCCATCGAGGTGGATGCCATCACGACGATGTCGCCCAGCATCGTCCGGGCCTGCATGAAATAGAGAGGCATCGTGCAAAGGACGATGGCCGCGTAGAGCCCCGCTCGACGGTCGATCAGCCGCGCGAGAAGCCAGTAGAGCGAGGCGACGCCGGCAATGCCCCACAAGGCGAGCGGCAAGCGACCCGACCATTCGTGAAGACCGAACAGCCGGAAACCGATGGCAATGGAATCGAAAGGCAGCTCGCCCCGACCCAGATCGCCGAGCCGCGGCATGGAGTTGTCGGCGCCCTCGAGCGCCAGGCCATGGGCCCCGAACACGTTGATGGAGATCCGGCGGGAAAGGTCGGCAACGTTGAGCTCGAAGGGGTCCCAGATTCCACTTTTGGCGATGGGCGCGCAGAAAAAAACAAGGGCCAGGGCGACGGCAATAACCGGCCCCAGCCTCGCCCAGGAGGGTTCGACGGGGGCAGAAGGCGCCCCCTGGGGGCCCACGGCAACGTGAGGATCGGCCGGCGGAGACACTTCTTGGGGAGCCGTCATGGTAGGACGGCGTGCGAACTTAGTAGTAAAAGCGCGGCCCGTCCAAGGTGATCACAGAAAACCCCGAACATCGTAGCGGAACGGTGGCCATCGTCGGCCGCCCGAACGTGGGCAAATCGACGCTGCTCAATGCCGCGCTCGGGCAGGCGCTCGCCATCGTTTCGCCCGTTCCTCAAACCACGCGCAACCGGATCCTCGGCGTCGTCCGACGTCCGGGGGCCGAAATTGCCCTGCTCGACACCCCGGGAATCCACAAGCCCTACTCGCGCCTCGGACGCGCCTTGAACCGTACGGCGCGCGAGGCCACCGGTGACGCCGATGCCGTCCTCTACGTCACGACCGGGGGGGCGAAGGCAACCGTGCATCCCGGGGATCGAACGCTGCTCGCCGACATCGGAGAAGGCATCCCCACGCTGCTCATTCTCAACCAGGTCGATCGCGTCAAGGACAAGTCGGTGCTCCTGCCCCTTCTCGCCGAGCTTGGCACCCTGCGCGACTTCGCGGCGGTGATTCCGATCTCTGCGCTGCGCGCAGATGGTGTCGACCTGGTGCTCGACGAGGTCGCCAAGGTGCTTCCCATCGGACCGGCTCGCTTCGACGAGGACATGCTGACCGATCGCCCGGTGCGCTTCTTCGCCGGTGAGTTCGTGCGCGAGCAAATCTTGCTTTCCACACGAGAAGAGATCCCGCACGCCGTGGCGGTCGAGGTGACGATCTTCGAAGAGAAGCCCAAGGCCGTCGTCATCGAAGCGACCATCCACGTCGAGCGCGACGGGCAAAAGCGAATCCTCATCGGCAAGGGCGGCGAGAAGCTCAAGGCCGTCGGCACCCTGGCGCGCGGACGCATCGAGGAGCTTCTGGAAAAGAAGGTGCACCTCACGCTATGGGTGCGGGTAACGGCCGACTGGACCGAATCCGAGAGCGCCCTGGTCGATCTCGGCTACGGCAGGGACCCGTCATGAAGCCGACACCGATTGTCGCCGTCGTGGGAAGGCCCAACGTCGGCAAGAGCAGCCTTTTCAATCGGCTCGCGCGCCAGCCTCTCGCCATCGTGCACGACGAGCCGGGCGTCACCCGCGATCGGCACTACGCCGACGTGTGGGCGCTCGGCCGCTCGTACGTGCTCATCGACACCGGCGGATTCGAACGCGAGAGCGACGATCCGATGGGCGAACGCATCCGCGAGCAAGTCGAGCTCGCCGTGGCCGAAGCCGACGTCGTCTTGTGCGTTCTCGACGCGCAGACCGGCGGCCTCGAGGCCGATCGCCAGGCGGTGATGATGCTCCGCAAGGCCGGCAAGCCCGTCGTTTACGCCGCCAACAAGGCCGACTCCAAGCGCGTGGAGGACGAGGCGACGGACCTCTATCGACTGGGCATCGACAAGGTGTTCGCGATCTCGGCCTTGCACGGGCGCGGAATCGGCGAGCTCGAAGCCGCCGTCGTCGCCGCGCTTCCTGCGGCCGACGAAATCATTCCCGAGCCCGAAGAGGAGGAGACCGAAGGCGATCCTTCGACACGCCCGGCGCGTCCCACGCGCATCGCCATCATCGGCCGCCCCAACGCCGGAAAGTCGTCGCTCTTGAACCGCATCGTCGGACACGAGCGCATGCTCGTCGACGAGCGCCCCGGCACGACGCGCGACGCCATCGACTTCGAGTTCGAGAAGGACGGGCGCAAGATCATCCTCGTCGACACCGCCGGCATTCGCCGCAAGGGCAAAGTCACCAAAGAAGGAAGCGAGCTCGAGGGCGCCAGCGTGTTTCAGGCGATCCGCGCCATGGAGCGGTGCAGCATCGCTGTATTGCTCTGTGACGGCGAAGCGGGTGTCGCCGAGCAAGACGCCAAGATTCTCGGGCTCGCCGTCGATCGCGGGCGCGCCATCGTCATCGGCGTCAACAAGATCGATCTGCTCGACGCCACGGCAAAGAAGGGGCTCGAAGAAAAAACGCGCGACAAGCTGAGCTTCGCCCCCTGGGCGCCCATCGTCCCCCTGTCGGCCAAGACCGGCCGCGGAGTGGGCACGCTTCTGGCCACCGTGCAGCGCGTCGACGACGCGTTCCGCTCGCGCGTCGGCACCGGCGAGCTGAACCGCTTTTTCGAGCGCACGCTTCTGACCCATCCGCCGCCCGGCATGGGCGCCCGAGCGCCGCGGCTCTTTTTCATCACCCAGGCCGAGACGCGGCCTCCCCTCTTCGTCGTGATGACCAACGAGCCCGAGCACATCCACTTTAGCTACCAGCGCTACCTCACCAACCAGCTTAGAAAAGAGTTCGGCTTCGAAGGTGTACCGCTGCGCGTCATTTACAAGAAACGTCGCAGGCGCGGCGACACCTAGAAGACGACCACCCGTGAGATGGGCGAGGTGATCGAGAGGGGGATCAGGACTTGGGCGACCAGGTCGAGGAGCCTCTGGTAGCGCTGGTGGTTGGTCCGCTGGGGCATCCGTTTCGAATCGATGACCCCGAGACGAATCTCCAAAGAGCGCTCGTCGGGGCGCTCTTTCACGAGCAGGATGTCGTCGCACACACGATCGAGCATCGGTTGCAAACGGGATCGATCG
>JBBSDY010000606.1:0-3489 GCA_038240245.1 Polyangiales bacterium | reverse complement strand
TCATGCAAGAGTTCGCCAAGACGAACGGAGCAAAGGTCTAGCCATGGCGTCACGGGTTCTGGTTTCCGACACGCTCAGCGAGGCCGGTCTCGCCATTCTCAAGGACGCTCCCGGCATCGAGGTCGTCTACAAGCCCGGCCTCAAAGAGGCCGAGCTCGCCGCGGCGATCCCCGGGTTCGATGGCCTGGTCATCCGCTCGGGCTCCAAGGTCACCGCCAAGGTCATCGAGGCGGCCAAGGGCCTGAAGGTCATCGGTCGCGCCGGCATCGGCGTCGACAACGTCGATGTCCCCGCCGCCTCTCATTACGGCATCGTGGTGATGAACACCCCGACGGGCAACGCGGTCACCACCGCCGAGCACGCCCTCGCGCTGCTCTTTTCGCTGGCGCGACGAACGCCGCAGGCCACGGCGTCGATGCGGTCGGGCAAGTGGGAGAAGACCAAATTCCAGGGCCGCGAGCTGGCCGGAAAGACGCTCGGCATCATCGGCCTCGGCAACATCGGTCGCATCGTGGCCGACCGCGCGCGCGGGCTGCGGATGAACGTCATCGCGTTCGATCCCGTGGTCGCTCCCGAGCGCGCCTCGGCCCTCGGTGTCGAGCTGGTGGCGCTCGACCAGATCTGGGCACGCGCCGATGCCGTCACCGTCCACACCCCGCTCACCAGCGAGACCAAGGGCATCGTCAACGACGACAGCATCGCCAAGATGAAGAAGGGCGTGCTGCTCGTGAACTGCGCCCGCGGCGGGATCTACGACGAGGCCGCACTACTGCGCGGTCTCGAAAGCGGGCGTATTGGCGGCGTAGCCCTCGACGTGTTCGTCGAAGAGCCCCCCGGAGCGCTCCCGCTGCTCAGCCGCGACGATGTCATTTGCACCCCGCACCTCGGCGCCTCCACCGAAGAAGCTCAAGAGCGCGTCGCTCTCGAGATCGCCGAACAGGTCGTGCAGTACCTGACCACCGGCACGATCACGAACGCGGTCAACGTCCCCTCGGTGTCCCGCGAGGTCGCCCCCCGGCTCAACCCCTACGTCAACCTGGCGCGCCGTCTCGGAAGCTTTCTGGCGCAGGTTCAAAAGGTCACCCCCCGCTCGATCGAGGTCGAGTGCATCGGCGAGCCCGCCGAGCTGGGGACCGCGCCCATCACATCGTCGGCGGTTGCCGGCGTGCTCGAGCGTTTTCTCGAGGCGAGTGTCAACCAGGTGTCAGCGCCCCATCTCGCCAAGGACCGCGGCATCGCCCTGCGCGAGCTGAAGACGAGCCCGCGCCCCGGTGGGTTCACGTCACTCGTCTCGCTGCGCATCGAGGACGCCAACGGCACGATCGCACGCGTCGACGGAACCCTCGCTGCCGATGGTAGCGCCCGGCTGGTTCGTTGGGGCGAATACGAGCTCGACGCCCACCTGGTCGGCTCCATCCTGGTCATCCTCAACGAAGACCGCCCGGGCGTCATCGGCGCCGTCGGCACCGTGCTTGGTCGAACCGAGATCAACGTCGCGCGCCTTCAGGTGGGGCTCCACCCCGGCTCGAAACGCGCCGCCTCGCTCTGGTCGCTCGATTCGCCGCTCCCCGGGGCCGTCCTCGACGAGATTCGCCGCCTGCCCAACGTGTCGACAGCGCTGAGCGTCATCCTTCCATAAGTCCGCTCGGTTCAGGTGCAT
This sequence comes from Polyangiales bacterium, assembly GCA_038240245.1. Taxonomy (GTDB): domain Bacteria; phylum Myxococcota_A; class Polyangia; order Polyangiales; family Polyangiaceae; genus DASWDH01. The sequence continues at coordinate 1,829 of JBBSDY010000606.1, read as the reverse complement.
TGGGTGCCAAGTGAGCCCCCTTGTGCTGCTGGGCGCGCGCCTGTAGTCTGCCATCGCGGTAGTTTTCGAGAAAACTCCAGGCCGCTCACTCGGCCTGCGGGGAAGGTTAGAGAAAAAGACATGCGCAGCGCACGGTCAACGCAGCAGGTTCTCGCGGTTCTCTTGAGCAGCATGGTGGCTCTCGGATCGGTTCCTTCGATTGCGTTCGCCGCGCCGCCGGCCAAGGCGGCTCCCGCGAAGAAGCCAGCCAAGCCCGGCAAGGGCGACGACAAGGACGATCCCAAGCGCGCCGAGGCTCGCAAGGCCTACGGAGAAGCCGAGAGCAAATTCCAGAGCGGCGACTTCGAGGGAGCCTTCGCGGGCTACAAGGCTGCCAACGACGCGGTGCCTGCGCCGCAGACGCTCTACAAGATGGCCGTCTGTCTCGACAAGCTCGACAAGACGTCCGACGCCATCGCCGCGTACGGCGCGTTCCTCAGCTCGAGCCCGCCCGCGTCGATGGATGCAAAGGTCACCGAGTCGCAGGGACGCGTTGCGGATCTGAAAAAGAAAATCCCGGTGGTCATCAAGGTAAAATCCGATCCTCCAGGGGCCTCGGTCTCCGTCGACGGCGTGGCACAAATGGGCACGACGCCGCTCGACGTGAAGTCGACGCCCGGGCACCACAAGGTTCATCTCACGTCGCCGGGCTACGAGGCCGCCGACAAGGAGATCGACGTCGAGGCGGGCGCCGAAGCGTCGATCGACGCGAGCCTACCCAAGAGCATTCCGATGGCCGAGCCACCTCCCGCTCCGATCGTCAAGCCCATGGACAAGCCGTCCGAGCCCGCGCCCGAGCGACGCTCGAACACCGCGGCCTACGTCGTTTTGGCCGTGGCCGGGGCCGGCGCGATCGTGGGCGGAATCTTCGGCGTCAAGGCGCTGCAGGAGAAGAGCGACTTCGACAACGGTCAGAAGACCACGGACAAGGCCGACTCGGTCGAGAAGAACGCGCTCATCGCCGACATGGCGCTCGGCGCCGCCATCACGCTCGGCGTCACCGGCACCGTCCTGCTTCTGACCAACTCGGGCAGCTCCGACAAGGCAGCCCGCCCCGCGCCACGTACTGCCTTCCAGCTTTCGCCGTCGTTCACGCCCCACCAGGCGGGAGCGTTCGCCACGGTCCGGTTCTAACTCGAGAGATATAGGTTTGAGCGAACGATGACACCCACGTACAGACGCGCTTTCTGGGCAGCACTCACCGTGCTGGGAATTTCTGCTTTCGCCACCGGGTGCGAGCTCATCGCCAGCGTGGATCGCGACCAGATCCCCGGGCCGGACGCCTCGACCGGTGCTGGCGGCAGCAGCGCGGGAGCCGGCGGTACGCCCGGCGCGGGCGGCGACACGATGGAGGACGGAGCGACCACCGCCGACAGCCAGGGCGGCAGCGCGGGGGAGGCCAATCCCGACGGCGGCGACGCAACCACCGTCGATGTGCCGGCCATCGACAGCGCTCCCGACGTGGCTCCCCAAGACACCGGGGTCGATCTGGGCACGACCGATCAAGGCGTGGACGCCGGTACGCCCGTGATCGACGCGCCCTCGGGCGACGGGCCGGACGCGCGCCTCGATGTCACCACCGACAGCGCGGTGGCCCTCGAGGCCGCCAGCGATGCGCGCGAGGCAGCCGCCGACGTGCAGGAAACGAGCACCACGTCCGACGCCGAGATCGAGGCAGCCGCCGACACCTCCGTCAACGATGCGGGCAACGACGTCGTGGCCACGGCCGACGCGGGCGAAGACGCTGCGGCCGACGCCGAAGCCGGCGACGGGGCTTAGGTTTAGCTGGG
>JBBSDY010000605.1:0-3494 GCA_038240245.1 Polyangiales bacterium | reverse complement strand
GGTGTCGGCGGCGCCGCGGGCAGCGGATCGGTCGTCGACGCCGGTATTCCCTCGGTGTCGCGCGAGGGCGGCAGTCCGGGTACGTGGGAGAACATCACGCCCCCTGCCCCCGAGCCGTGGGCCAACGCCAGCGCGTTCTACTACGGATTCCAGTGGATCGACGGCGCCATGGCAGACGCCCCGGGCACGCTCTACGTGGGCCTCGATCACGGAACCGACATGTACAGCGGCGTCTGGAAAACGACCGACGGCGGCAACACGTGGGCCATCACACCGAGCCAGGGCCCGAAGGACGAGCTGCGCCACTGCGCGCAACCCGTCGTCGTCGATCCGACCAACTCCAAGGTGCTCTACGTCGGAAGCATCAAGTCGGGACTCGGCGTCTTCAAGTCCACCGATGGCGGCACGACGTGGACCTCCAAGAGCATCATTCCGGCGGGCGATGAAACGGATCCGTACTGGCTCTCGATCGATCCGCAGAACCACCAGCATCTTCTTCTGACGTTTCACAGCGCGGGGGGAAACTGGGCTTCGACAGGCAACGCGGGAGTTCTCGAGAGTCTCGATGGCGGCGCGACGTTCCCCAATGCCGTCCCCGCGGGCGGTTGGACGGGTGCAGGACAGTTCGCGTTCTTTCTGGGCGCGAAGAACGACGGCACCCCCGACACCGCGGGCTCGTACTGGATCGTCGCCACGCAGTACAGCGGAGTGTGGCGTACCGAGCGGGCCGGCGCTCCGGGGTCGTGGTCGCAAGTGGGCTCGTTCGACATGACGCACGGCATGGAGCAGCTCTACCGCGCCCCCAACGGCACCGTTTACCTCGGTTCGGTGGGGAAAATATATCGCAGCACCGACAACGGCCGAACGTGGTCCGACACCGGTGCGCAGTCGACGGGCGACGGGTACGGCGGTCTCGTCGGCGACGGCACGAGCGTGTGGTCGATGCTCGCCAACACGGGCGGCGCCGCGTTCGGCCCCTACCGCTGGCAGAAGTTGGCCATCGACGACGTCAGCTCGTCCCCCGGCAGCTCGCACTGGCAATTCTTCGGCACCGAGACCTACAAGGACGGCCCCAACCACATGGTCTTCGATGCGAAGAATCGCATCGTGTATGCATCGCTGTGGGGAGCGGGCGTCTGGCGGATGAAGCTCCAGTAGCAACACTCGCACGAGGTGGAAGCTTGGATGGCGCATGCATCGCTTCGTGCGGTCGGCCTCGTTTGCCGGGGGCGCGGCCTCGCGTCACCGAGCCCATCCCCATCGACGCCAAAGTACACGATGCCGCGATCGAGGAGTTCGACACCATCCATCCGATCGTGGACGAAATGCCCCCTACCTACTTCGAGCAAATCGTATCGCAGTTCTTGGCGACCGGACGAGCACGGTCGGGTCAGGTGGGACGCGCCCTGTGCGACCTTCTGCCCGCGCCCGACCTCGTCGAGTTTGCGATTGAAAAGATGGAACGAGAGTTCGGAGGACGGTAGAGCGCCCCATCGTCGGCTGGACGCGATGACCGCGCGCCCGCAACGGCAGCTGCACTCGCTTACGAAACCTTCGGCCTTTCGTCGTTGGCGATCAATCCGTGACGCCGCCAGCCCTTGCGCGCCAACCAGGTGCGCGCGGGACGAACGGGCACGGCGTCATCGGCGACCCAACCGGGAGGGTATCGATCGCCAGAAGGAGCCTTCCACCCGTCGAACCAATACCCAGAGCTCATTGGATCGATGCCAGCGGAGCCAGCGACGCCAACGGAGCCAGCGACGCCCGCGGAGCCAGCGACGCCAACGGAACCGGCAGAGCCAGCAAGGCCAGCAAAGCCCATCGCCGACCCCGTCTTGGCGGCGTGCTTTCGTCGGTTGAGAAGAACGTAGACGATGGCGTTGCGTGTCTCACGCGGCGTCGAAAGCTCACGCGTGTGGTAACGCTCGCTGAAGACTTTGCCCTTGCGACCGGCGGCACGGTTGACGGCCCGGGCGAGACGTATCGTGAGCCCCGCCATCCCTCTCGAGAGAGTGATGGTGTCATCGGCCTCGACGATCAGGTGAACATGGTCGCTCTGCACGGAAAAATGAATGACCCGAAACCATTCGCGCCAGGTGTCAGCAAGCGCACCGCGCACCGCGACGTAGACGGTTTGCTTGCGCAAGCTCGGCAGAGCTTTGACCGCGCGAAGCGTGACATGCACAGGGTGATTCTTGTCGTGCGTCGAACGCGCTCGGTGGGGCATGTGCTTTCGACCATCTCGCGATTTGCGCCCCGCGCCCGCCCGCTTGCCGCCCCACGTTCGGAACTCGAGCGAGAGTTGAGAAGCGAGCCTGCGGGTTGCCTTGACCCTGGGAGACTTCGCACCGGGAGCCGTCATTTGATTAGGCTAATAATATATAACTTATTGTTTTAATGCAACACAAAGAGGCTCAACTATCGCGCCCTCCATCACACATCGCCGACCGCGACCTCGACCGCGACCTCGACCTCGACCCCGACGGACACGATCGGACGACCAGATCCGGGTCTCGTTCGTCACGGTGACCTCGTGGTCCCTATCGGCTCTGCCGTGCGACAGTTGCGGCAAAACCCATTCATTGGCAACATGACCTGGTGACCGAACGCAAGACACACGGGCGCAAGCTTCTGATTGCTTCGATCGGGGTTGCCGCCGTGAGCTACGTAGCGTGCGGTGGAAGCACGAGCGAGACGTCCGGCAATCTCATGGCGCCTGATGCCAGTGCAACGGGTGCGGGCGGCAGCACGCACACCGGCGGGAGCGCCAACACCGGTGGCGGCGGCACGGGTGGGAGCGCCAACACCGGTGGCGGCGGCACGGGTGGGAGCGTCAACACGGCTGGCTCCCTGGTGGGCAACCTCATCGCGCCTCCCCCTCCCGAAGCCGGCGTCGACACCGGCGCCATCCAAGATGCCGCCGTCGAAAAGCCGTGATGGGCTTCGATGCCGTCGTGGCCAACCTCATCGCGCCACCGCCTCCCGACGCGAAAGAGTAGCGATGGAGGCGAGCTATTCGAGGCTCGTGCATGTCGAGCTGTGTGCCCGTATGGGGAGCTCGGCGGCGCGCCGAGATCATGCACGATCCCGACATGCTCATCGTCGATCCCGATCCCGAGCTGCGTCCCCTCCTCAGGGCTGCCGATCCCGTGACGAGGTGCTTCTGCGCGGGCGAGGCCCGTCGTCCGCTCCTGCGCTGCACGTGGAAGGACGCACTCCACGAGGTTTCCTCGCGCTGTTCTCGGCCGGATCGTGCGCGACGAGGCGGCCCACGGTACGTTCGGCTTCGATTTTCTCGACTGGGGCCACTTCCCGTGCCCTCCGAGCAGGAGCGCGGGTAGGTTGCCGCTACCGCCGATCGGATCATCGCGGTGGTTCACCGGCAATGGAACAACATCCGAATCGCTTGTCGTGGTGATCGACCTCGGCAACGGCGAAACGGCGTCTACAACGGAGAGCGTGGGCGATTCGGCTCGTCGAGGAGCAGCAGGTTG
>JBBSDY010000604.1:0-3497 GCA_038240245.1 Polyangiales bacterium | reverse complement strand
CGATGTCATAGATCGCGCGGTTCTGGGCGAAGGTGTCGGCGGGAGGCAAGTCCCAGAGAAGCTGCTGCTTTTGCCCCATGACGAGCGTGATGCGCTTCAAGAATGCGTGCTCGCGCAGCGCGGGCCGGTGACCGGCCACGGTGACCTTGCCCGAGGTTGGATGGAGCAGGCCCGAGAGCACTTTTAGGGTCGTCGTCTTGCCTGCGCCATTGGGACCGAGAAAGCCAACGCGCTCGCCCGGCTCGATGGAGAACGACAGATCGCGCACCGCGTGAATGGTCTCGTAGGGCCGGCGAAAAATGGATCGTACGGTGTTCCAAAGGCCGGCCTGTCGCCGGTGGACGCGGTAGTCCTTGTTGAGCGACTCGACATTGATACCGCGATCACCGCTCATCTCAGGCCACGCAGCGAAAGCCGAGGTTCGAAAACCGGGCCGTTTTGGGAAAACCGTTGCGGCTCTGGCAGGTCAGGCTCCAGGCGAGCGTATTCCAGGCTCCTCCGCGCGTCGTGCGGTGGGGGGACGACGCTTCGTCGTCCTTGTCGCCCCAGCCCACGAAAGGATCGCTGCACCACTGCCAGACGCTGTCAACCATGTCGCTCACGCCGATCGGGCTTCTACCCTTGGGGAAGATGCCCACCGGCACGGTCGAGCGGGGACCGAAGCCGCGCACGCCGCAGGCATCGTCGCGCCACTCGTCGCCCCACGGGTATTTGCGGGGCGCTTGACCGCAGGCGGCCTGCTGCCATTCGGCCTCGCCCGGCAAACGGGCTCCGATGAACGCCGCGTACGCCTCGGCTTCATGGTAGCTCACGCCGACGACGGGGTGGTTGGAAACGAGGTAAGGCGCCCACTCGGTTTCGCCCCAGAAACGCGGCCCAAAGATGGAGTCTTTTTCGCGCCACGCCCAGCCCTCGTCGCTCCACCATCGCTCCTCGAGGTATGCATTGGCGGCGACGAAAGCCGAGAATGCCAGCACTGTCACGGGGTAGCGATCGATGGCAAACGACGTGCCCGGAACGGCAATTCGCACGGCGCCGGCGCCGCTGATTCTGGGATCGCCGAGGGCGGCAAGCTCGTGCGCGGCAGCGATGCGCTCATCGAGCGTCGCCTGGGGGCTCTCGATGAGCGCTACGAGATGGTCCACCGCCCCCGATTACCACGACCAGCCCGGATTGTGCTGGCGGCGAGCGTCGACTACTTTGTCCCACACGATGCACGGCGCCAGAGACCTTTGTCGCGCGGCGATCCTCGCCAGTCTCTTCTGGTGTCTCGCGTCGTGTCATGGGTCCAGCCAAGATGCGCTCGAGGCAGCGCCGCCACCCAGCCTCAATTCAAAGGTCGAAAAAGAAAGCGAGCGCGCGAAGGACGACCTCTGGCACCGGGCCGGGGAAGGAGACCCCATCGACCTGGCGCGTCTGGCCGATCGCGAAGGTGCTGGCGGTCTCCTCGAGGGACTCGAAGAGGGAGGCGCGGTGGGCCGAACGGCGCTCGAGGCGTTGCCCTTCGCCGAGGATGCCGACGCCGCGTTGCAGCGTCTCGGCGAGATCGTGCGCCAGATCGACCCCGGCGAAAGCGGCCCGATCGTGCGAAGCATCACCGGGATCGCGCTTCGTCGCCGTCGGCAGACCGAGCCCACAGACCCCGCCGGGCTACGTTCGTGCGCCGCGGCGCTGCTCGATCTCGCGCAGAAGACGAGCCTCGCCAAGACCGTCCGGGCTCCGGCCATCTCTGCCTTGCGCCTGCTCTCCGAGCGAAACGGGATGGAGGCCGGCATGATCCCGACCGATCTCGACGCCAGGTGATAGGCTTGTCGGCTTATGGCGGCGAGCCCCTACGAAAACGAAGCCTTCTTCCACCAGCTGTTGGCCAAGGCAGTCTCGGCGGGCGCCAGTGACATTCATTTCAAAGTAGGGCAGCCGCCCGGCGCGCGGGTGAAGGGGGACATGGTCTACTTTCGAGTCGATCGCGTCGTGCCCGCCGACTCCGAGGCGGTCGCGCGGCACTTGCTCCGTGGTGAGGCCGTCCCGCGCGATCTCGCGCAGCTCCAGGAGGTCGACACGGCGTACTCCGTGTCGGAGCTCGGCCGCTTTCGCGTGAACGTCTACCGGCAGCGCGGGACCCTCGCCTCCGTGCTGCGGGCCATCCCCGCGCGCATTCCCACGCTCGAAGATCTGGGCGTGGCGGCTGCGTGCCTGGAGATGTCCGAGAAGAGCCGCGGGCTCGTCCTGGTCGTCGGAGCGGCGGGCAACGGAAAGAGCTCGACCCTCGCCGCCATGATTGGGCACCTGAACGCAAACTCGGCTCTGCACATCGTGACCATCGAAGACCCCATCGAGTTTCTCCACGAAGACGACAAGAGCTCGGTCAGCCAGCGCGAGGTCGGCTTCGACACACCGACATTTGCTTCCGCGTTGCGGGCCGCGCTGCGTCAGGATCCCGACGTCATTCTCGTCGGCGAGATCCGCGATTCCGAGACCATGGAGATCGCCCTCATGGCGGCCGAGACGGGTCACCTGGTGCTCTCGACGTTGCACACGCCCGATGTGTTTCGGACGGTCAGCCGCATGCTGTCGCTCTCCACGGGCGATCCCAAAGAGGTGCGCGAGCGAATCGCCGACACGCTGCAGGGCATCGTCGCGCAGCGCCTGGTTGCACGGCGGGACGGGCAGGGGCTCGTGCTCGCCTCCGAGGTGCTCGTCGTCACCGGAACGGTGCGCGAAACGCTGAAGCGTCCCGAGGGCAACCCGCCCCTCAAAGATCTGCTCGAAAAGGGCGCCCACCCTTACGGAATGCAGACGTTCGAGATGCACCTGAAGCGCATGGTGGCCGACGGGATCATCGATCGCGAGGCAGCGCGGACGGCGACAGGGTTTTGAATTTGAGCTAAAGAAGCATCCCATGGGACCGAGGCACGACCCGACGCTGCCCGACGTGAGGGCGCTCTACGACCTTCCGCTTTTCGAGCTCATCGACCGTGCGCGGACGGTTCACCTCGCCAACCACCCGCCCGGCTCGGTGCAGCTCTGCACATTGCTCAGCGTCAAGACCGGTGGATGCCCCGAAGACTGCGCGTACTGTCCACAGTCGAGCCACTACGAGACGCCCGTGTCGGGCGAGAAGATGCTGTCGGTCGACGACGTCCTCGAAGCTGCCTCCAGGGCCCGCGCCGCTGGAGCCACGCGCTTTTGCATGGGCGCCGCGTGGCGCGAGGTGAAAGACGGTCCGGCCTTCGATCGCGTGCTCGACATGGTGCGTGGCGTCAAGGCGCACGGGCTCGAAGCATGCTGCACCCTCGGCATGATCACCGACGACCAGGCGCGCCGGCTCAAAGAGGCCGGGCTCGACGCCTACAACCACAACGTCGACACCTCGCGCGAAAACTATCGCACCATCATCACCACGCGCACCTACGACGACCGCCTGCGCACCCTGCGCGCCGTTCGCGAGGCAGGGATCACGGTTTGCACCGGCGGCATCATCGGCATGGGCGAGACGG
>JBBSDY010000603.1:0-3510 GCA_038240245.1 Polyangiales bacterium | reverse complement strand
TGGGCGAGTGGGCGGCCAAGGCGATGCGCGACTTGCTCGAAAACCCATCTCGACAGGGAGCGCCACCGACATCGCAGCAACTGCCCGTCACACTCATTCATCGCGCGACGACCCGCATACCGTCCAAAGACGGAGATCGAAGCCGGGAAGCCGCGAGGAGAACATCATGATCCGCGTCACGGTTTGGGGGGAGAACGTCCACGAGAAGACCAATGCCACCGTCGCCAAGATGTACCCCGAAGGCATGCACGAGTGCATCGCGCAGGGGCTCCGGCGCGATCCGGCCTTCGAGGTGCGCACGGCAACGCTCGACATGCCCGAGCACGGTCTCACCGACGAGGTTCTCGAAAACACCGACGTGATCACGTGGTGGGGTCACGTCGCCCATGGCAAGGTCGAAGAAAAGATCGTGTCGCGTGTGCACAAGCGTGTGCTCGAGGGCATGGGCATCATCGTTTTGCACTCGGGGCACTACTCCAAGATCTTCCGGCGCCTTTTGGGCACCAACTGCTCGCTCAAGTGGCGCGAATGCGGCGAGCGCGAGCGGGTGTGGGTCTGCAATCCGGCTCATCCCATTGCCCAGGGCATTGGCGAGTGCATCGAGCTCGAGAACACCGAGATGTACGGCGAGCCCTTCGGCATCCCCCCGCCCGATGAGCAGGTGTTCATCAGCTGGTACGAAGGCGGCGAGGTGTTTCGCTCCGGCAACTGCTGGCGACGCGGCGCGGGCAAGCTTTTTTACTTCAGCCCGGGACACGAGACATACCCCATCTACTATAACCCCAAGATCCAAATGGTCCTGCGCAACGCCTGCAAGTGGGCGGTCGCCGACGGATCCCGCTGGGTCGACGCCTGCCCCAACGTTCCCATCGAACAAGCCCCCGAGAAGCTGACGGTCAAGGGCGAGTCGGTGCACGCTCCCGGACAAACCGACGGCTTTCGCTAAGTGTCGCCTGCCAGATAAATGAGTCGACAACGCGCGACGCGGCCGAGCATCGTGGTCGTGGGAAGCTCGAACACCGATCTGGTGGTGGCCTGTGATCGCTTGCCCGAGCCGGGCGAAACGGTTCTCGGGGGAGCGTTCGTGCGCGCCGCCGGCGGCAAGGGAGCCAACCAGGCCGTCGCCGCAGCCCGTGCGGGTGCGCGCGTGAGCTTCGTGGGAGCTCGCGGCACCGACGACTTCGGAATCGCCGCCGAGGCGTGTCTGATCGAGGAAAAAATCGACGTTCGATCGTTTCTGGTAACCAAGAAGCAACCGAGCGGCATCGCCCTCATTCTCATCGGTGGCAAGGACCGGCAAAATGTCATCGCCGTGGCTCGCTCGGCCAACGATGAGCTCACCGCCACGGACGTGAAGCGTGCCCTCGCGCGCGCGACCACGACGGGGTGCATTTTGGCTCAGCTCGAGGTCCCGCTCGCCGCCGTCACCGCCGCCGCGAACATCGCGCGCAAGATGCGCGTTCCCTTCGTTCTCAATCCTGCTCCGGCGCGCGCGCTGCCCCGCGCGCTCTTCGGGTTGGTCCACACGCTGACCCCCAACGAGCACGAGGCGCGCATTCTCACGGGCTCGAGCGATCCGCAAAAGGCCGCCCGCCTGTTGCAGAAGATGGGCTGCGAGAACGTCGTCGTCACGCTGGGAAGCCGCGGCGCGCTCGTGGCCACGCAACAAAACACCACCATCGTTCGCGCTCCCAAGGTGCGCGCCGTCGACACCGTCGGCGCCGGCGATTGCTTTTCGGCGTGGCTCGCCGTCGGCATCGCGGAAGGCATGACGCTGCAAGACGCCGCCACCCGCGCGGTCCGCGCCGCCTCGATGGCCGTCACCCGCCGCGGCGCGCAGGCGGCGATGCCTTACCGACGCGAAGTCTGAAGCGCGCGACCAAGCCGCCGTGACGGTTCGGCAACATCCGAGCCGCGTTCTCGTGAACGGGAACCACCGCGTGTCGAAACCTGGGCTTGGCGGCGACGTTGGACTAAGACCTGCACGATTCATGTCTGTTGCAGCGTCCATCGCCCCGCCGCTCCCAAAGCCCACGGTCGTGGCAATCGACATGGGGTATGGCCACCTTCGTCCAGCTCGCAGCATCGCCACGATGCTCGGATGCCCCGTTCTTCACGCCGACCAGTTGCCCCTCGCCGACACGGAAGAGAGGGACCGATGGGCCACGACCCGACGTTTCTACGAGACGATGTCCCGCGTCTCGGCAGCTCCCTGGGTGGGCCGACCCTTCCAGGCGATCCTCAAGGCCGCCACGTCGATTCCGCCGCTGCATCCGTTCCGCGATCTCTCGGCTCGCACGGTCGGCGTTCGGCTCATCGAGCAGTCGGCACGCAAGGGCCTCGGACGGTCGATGGTCGCATACCTGCAAGAACGCGATTCGGCGCTCGTCACCACGTTCTACTCTCCCGCACTGCTCGCGGACTTCCACGGATACGACCGCATTTACTGCGTCGTGACCGACTCCGACGTCAACCGCGTGTGGGCGCCGATCCAGCCCGGCCAGAGCAAGATTCGCTACCTGGCACCAAGCGGGCGGGTCGTGCGGCGCCTGCGCTCCTATGGTGTATCGAAAGACCAGGTCGAGCTCACTGGCTTTCCGCTTCCGCATTCGCTTCTCGGTGGCTCACGGCTCACCGAGCTTCGCGCCAACCTGCTGCCGCGTCTGGTTCGTCTCGATCAGAATGGCGTGTTTCGCCACCAGTTCGCCCCCGAGCTCGAAGCGCTGGGTCCCCTGCCGCAGGCGGAAGGCCCGCCGCACCTGGCCTTTGCGGTGGGCGGAGCGGGTGCGCAAGCAGAGATGTCGGCGAGCTTTCTTCCCAGTCTGCGAGACCTCCTCACCTCGGACCGGCTGCGCTTGACGCTCGTCGCCGGCACGAAGCGTGAGGTCCGCGACTTGTTCCAGCAAGAGCTCGAACGCGCGCACCTTGGCAATCAGCTCGGGCGAAGCGTGCGCCTTCTGTACGAGCCGAACCTCGACGCGTACTTCGACCGGTTCGACCTGCTGCTCAAGGAGGTCGACATCCTCTGGACCAAGCCCAGCGAGCTGACGTTTTACGGCGCGCTCGGTCTGGCGCTGATCTTTGCGGACCCGATCGGCGTCCAGGAAGACTATAACCAACGATGGGCCCTCGAGAATGGGGCCGGTCTACGCCAGCGCGATCCCAGAGTCGCCAGCGAATGGCTCGCCGAATGGTTGAGTGACGGCACACTCGCCACCGCGGCCTGGGCGGCGCACAAGCGACTACCCTGTCGGGGCCTCTATCGAATTCTCGAGCGGCTTGGATTTCCTCTCGTCGAGGCGACCCCCACCGGCGCGCCATCCGACAAGGGCGGCAGTCTTTTGACCCCGGCCCCGACCTGGAAGTGAAGCACCGTCCGACCGACGGCGCACGGTCCGCTCGGGGGTTTCGGCTTCCGCAAACAGCGTCCAGAGCGAAATCAGAAATCGCAACGGCATGACAGCCTCCGCTTGGATGCCCCCCTCGTCGGGCGGCCCTGTCCAGAAATCG
>JBBSDY010000602.1:0-3514 GCA_038240245.1 Polyangiales bacterium | reverse complement strand
TGAGGCCGGTCCCTTCGAATACCGAGTCGGAGTTGCCCGCTCGATGCATGACGAGCACGTTCGCCACGGGACCCGCGCGTTCCTTGAAATTGCGGTCGTAGCTGCCGAGGCGAGAGAGAAGAAGCGCTTGCAAGGCGAGCGGCACCCCCGCGTCCGCACTGGAGCCGCGGCAGACCAACATGCAAAGAACCAGGCAAGCAACGGTCGCTCCCCAGTGTGCGGCACGCCCTTGCCCAACCTTACGGGTCGGCGACGTAGAAACGCGGGATGAAGCGCGCGCGTTCATAGGTTGAGATCGTATCGAAGGGTGCCAAACGTCACAAGGCGCACCACCGGTGTCAGCTCGGCAGGGCCGCGGGCGATGGCGCTGGGATCGTAGGCCTGGATGGGCCCGGCGACATAAGGAACGACGGTACCTGTCGTGTACGACGTACCGATGCGGTACGACAATCCCGGAACGCCGGGCACCTTCTGGGAGATGGTGAGCCGGATCTCGGCGCTGCCCGGCGCATAAGGAGGCGGCTCGAAGTTCCCGTCGAGGAGACGGTCGGCGGGACGTCGCCCGACGAACGTGGTCGCCAGCGCGATGGTGGGGAGCGTGTTGGGCAACGAGTACGCGATGCGCACGTTGCCGAAGAGCTGCGGCGCAACGGGCAGTGATTGCTCTCCTTCGGGCGTGGCGCGTCGCGTATGCGCGCCGACCAGCGAGGCGCCGTAGCGGAACGATCCCACGACGCCTTCGACGCGGGCGTTGTACCCGTAGTTGTCGATCTGGGCCACGTTTTGGTACTGCGATGCCCCGCCGGGCAGTGTCTCGATCGACAACATGTCGCTCCACCGTGTACGAAAGACGCCGAAGAGGACCTTGTTGCGCCCGAACCTTTGTTCGAAGGTGGATTCGACACCACGAACGTATTCCGACCGAATCGAGGGGTTGGGGATCTGGTCGGGCGAGCTGTAGTACGCCTCGAAGAACGTGGGAGGCCGGAACGCCTCCGCATAGATCACCTTGAGCACACCGCCATCCCAGACGTCGAGAGCGACGGCTGCACGTGGCGAGATGCGTTCTCCGCCCCGTGGATCCGCGTCGTACCGCGCGCCCAGGTTGAAGTGCAAGAACTTCGTGGGAGCGAGGCGCTGCTGAATGTACGCCGCCCGTACCACGTCGACGAGACTCTTCTTCCCGTTCACGTCCAGGAGCGCGCCACTGTTGGCTTCGACCGAGTCGGTCTCTCCGCCGACGCTGCGAACGATCCCACTCAGGCCCAGGAGCGTGGTGTAGCGATCTTCTCCCGTCCAGTCGTAGGAGCCTTGAATCTCGGACCCGACCCACCGCGAGTGTCCTTTGCCTTCGAAAAGACAAGGTCCGTTGGTGGGTACCGCGCAGACCGTCGAGTCCGTGTTGTACGTCTGCTGGTAGTAGTCGTACGCATCGCCGAAGCCGCGGAACGATAGCTCGAGGTGCTGCGAGACGCGCTTTTTGTACTGGACGTCGACCGAGACCCAGCGATCGCGCTCCCAGCTCCGAGATTCGTCGAAGTCCGTATTTTGCTGATCGAACCCCTGCACCGGGGTAGCGCGCTTGTACAGCTCGGCTCGGAACATGACGGCGAGATCGCCCACCAGCACGCGGCTATAAAACGCTGGCACCAGCGTCCAATACTGGTTGGAAATGCGACCTGCCCACAAGCCAGGCGGCGTGCGGGGACCGAAGGTGCGCGGCGTGCCATCGTCGTTGTTGACCCGCTGCGGGCCCCACTCGAAGCTCGGGCCGTTCTGGCTGTAGAGCTCGGCCCCGGCATTGATCTCGGCGGTGGGGCCGAGGAAGGGCAGCGGCTGGCCAATGCCCGCCCCCAGGCGATAGTTGCCGCCGAGGTCGCCCGGACTGAAGCTCGTGAACGATCCATCGCGACCTTGCTGTGGCGAAAGACCCCCGGCGGCCAGCAGGTGAAGGCCCTTGAAGGCCGCGCCCCGCTTGGTGACGACGTTGATGACGCCGATCATCGCGTTGCCGCCGTAGAGGACCGAACCTGGTCCGAGGATGAGCTCGATGTGGTCGATGAGCTCGATGGGGAGCCCGATGCCCTGCTCGAAGTACGCGGTCCCGCTCCATTGCTCGTTGAGCACGTGACCATCGACGATCAGGAGCACGTGGTTGCCGAAGTCGGAGGTGAGCAGCACCCCGCGCCCGCCCACTTCGACCGAGTGCAGGGGGTTCTGGGTAACGAGGCCCATCCCGAGAAAATCAATCGCCTCGGCGACGGAGCGCATCCCGTAACGGGTCATGTCCTCGCCCGTGATGACCGACGTTGTGGCGGGGGCATCCTTGGCGAGCTCGTCGGCCTTCGACGCCCCGGTCACCACGTGCTCGTCGAGCAAGTCGACCAGCGCCTCGTCGTCACCAGCAAGGGCCGGAGATGCGGTGCAGAGTGCGCCGAGGAAGGCCCAAACCGCGACGAGCACCGACGTCGGCCTTTGTCGTGGTCCACGCATAGGTACTATTACGGCAGCCGGCCTGGCCTCGAGAGGGCCCGGCGGCACGATTTGTGTGCGATCAGGGAGCGGAGCACGAAGTGGGAGGGCGGGTCAGAGCGAAAAACCGAGGTCGAGCTCTGCAACCTGGAAGCCCTGGCCGCTCAGCGGGAGGTCGAGAGCGCGAGAGTACACGAAGCCGGGACTCAGCTCGACCCCGGCCAGGCTCACGCTCGTCGAGACGCCCGCCGAGAAGTAGTGGTCGGCGCGAGCGTTCGGATCCATGGCGACGTAGGTCGGTGTGTTCCAGACAAAGTTCTGTGAGAATGCGGTCGACAGAGACAGTGCGGGAAGAAACGTATACGAGAGCGTGATCGCCGTCCACGTCATGGCGGCGATCCTCCCGACAGGATCCGCCTCTGCCCCGCGAACCCGTAGAAGCTCGTGCAGCGTGCTCTCGATTTGCAGGTTGAGCTTTTGAATGGTGTAGTCGGCGTGCACGCCGTTGAACAGATCGAGGTGGTTGACGGCGAACATGGTGCCGCCCCAGTCGATGCTGTTCATCAGGGCACGCTGCCCCGCCAGCGAAGGTGCATCGCCCCCGCCCGTTCCAATCGGTGGCATAACGCCCGACTGGCCGCCGAGGGTGAGGTGCTTGGTGACCTCGAACCGAAGGTTGACGCCGAACGTCGGGTTGGCAAATTCGGTCGCCGACTCCATGCCGCTCGACTCGTTGTAAGCAGATCCCACGGTCGCGAAGGTCGAGATCGAGCTCGTCCACGCATACTCCACGGTGAGCAGAGTGTCGAGCGTGGACTCGGACGTCTTCCCACGCAGTTGCAGGTAGTTGACGAGCGAGCCCGATATTCCGATGGGCACGGGCGTAGGCCGTACCGGCCCCGCGTCTGCCGTCGGCGCCTGCGCGCTCGCCGGGGCCGTCCAGGTAGCTCCGAGCATCGCCGCGAGGACAGCGACCTGGGGCCTGCGGGGACCATTGGGGTTTGCGCCAATACTCAATAAAACGGCCGGAAACGACAACACT
>JBBSDY010000601.1:0-3514 GCA_038240245.1 Polyangiales bacterium | reverse complement strand
CGTCTCATCGACTACCGGGCCTTCCACGATGTCGTGCTCATGGACAACGTCGGGCTCCTGGACAAGCCTGCCGTCTAACCGCCAAGGCGCCAAGGCCTCCCAGGAGCCTGATGCACCGTCGAGCGGTGAATTGACGCCCCCAAAACAAAAAAATCCCTTGGCGACCTTGGCGTCTTGGCGGTTCGACCGAAATCCACGCCTCTCAGTCCAGCCGGGTCACCCAGCGTGCGAAAGGTCAGCCGGTGCGGAGGGCGGCGACGACTTCGTCGACGAGTGAGCGCATGAAAAACGAGCTTCGGGGGACGACAGAGACGCGAAAGCCGCGCCGACGGAGCGAGGCGGCGGCCACCGGGCCCACCGCGGCGATGCGGGTACGCTCGAGCCCCACGCGAAGCAGCTCGTCGGCGCCGTTGGTGGCGGCGACGGCGAACAACCGATCGACCTGCGCGCCACAGGTGAAGGCAATGCTGTCGATCGATCCGTCGGCCAGGCGGCGGATGAGATCGACGGCACGGTCGTCGTCGATGCCGCGCGCGTAAATGTAGGGGACTACCACGCGGACCCGGCCGCCGGCCTTGGTCAGGAACTTCACCAGCCTGTGGTTCGGGTCCTGACCAAAGAGCTGCAGACCCAGTGTGCGGCCCTCGAGGTCGACCTCGCGGAGCAAATCGATGACGCCGTCGGTGGTGGGGCTGTCGGGCGTCAGGCTGGGCAAGAGCCCGATGTCGCGCAAGGCCCGCGAAGCCTTGGGGCCCCGCGTGACCGTCCTCATGCGCGCCAGCGCGGAGACGGCACGATCTTGCAGCCCCAGTCGATTGGCGAAGCTCATGAGGCGTGTGAGACCCTCGCCCGTCATCACGATGAGATCGTCGAGCTCACCGCGGACGAGCTCCATCAGCCACGCCTCGACGGCGGCGGAGTCGGGGGCGTCGAGCAAGCTGACCAAAGGGTAGCGCAGTGTCGTCGCCCCCTTCTGCTCCAGCATTGCCGAAAGGCGCTCGAGCTCCCTTGCCTCGGGCACGGCGATCACCCTCCCCGCGAGAGGCTTTCGCGCCGCCATGGCCGGAGATTGTCCAATGAGCACACGCCCGTCAACACGAGAATGCAATCGCCAGTTGCCCATCCGGAAAGAAATCGACATTGAGAACAGCGATCGGTCACCTCCCTGAAACCGTCGTGAAACTGGGGCCGACTTACAAAGAATTTCGAGAAACAGGACGGCGGATCATGGAGTCGAGATCTGCCCCGTTGGGCACCATTGGGTAGACGCTGTCCTCTTCTTCCACCCGAAACTCGACGAGAACCGTGGTTTTCGCGCTCCGGGCGTGCTCCACGGCGCTGGCTATTTCGTCGCGTCGTGTCACCCGAATTCCGTCGAGGCCATGGGCCCGGGCGAGCGCGACGAAGTCCGGGCTTCGGAGCGGTGTTGCCACGTAGCGTCCTCCGTAGAACATCTCTTGCCATTGCCGGACCATGCCGAGATATCCATTGTGGATAATCGCTATGTTCAATTTGATGCCCTCTTGCGCAATCGTGGTCAGCTCGCACGACGTCATCTGAAATCCGCCATCGCCCGCGATCACCCAGATTTCGTCGTCTGGGCACGCGAGTCGCGCTCCGATGGCGGCGGGCAGGGCGAATCCCATCGTCCCCAGCCCGCCCGAGGTGATGAGGGACCGCGGCCGCTCGTGCTTGTAGTACTGGGCTTCCCACATCTGGTGCTGCCCCACATCGGTGGCGACGATGGCGCGTCCCCGGGTGATGCGCCACAGATCGTGAATGACGTGAGCCGCGTGCAGCCGTCCCTGATGGGCAGTGATCTGGATGTCGCGTGCGGCCGATCTCGCCCGTGTCTCGGCGATGTGCTCCACCCAACGACCAAGGGGTCGCGTCCGCGCCCGTGGGCAGAGCTCTCGTAAGACGTCCGCCGCGTCACCCACGATGGCCACGTCGACGGGAATGATCTTGTTGATCTCGCTGGGATCGAGCTCGATGTGAATCTTCTTGGCACGGGCAGCGAATGTCGCGACATTGCCGGTCACCCGATCGTCGAAGCGCATCCCGATGGCCACGAGGAGGTCGGACTCTTGAATGGCCTGATTGACCCACGCCTCGCCGTGCATGCCCATCATGCCGAGGTGGCGAGGATGGCTCGCGGGAAATGCGCCCAGACCGAGCAGTGTGGATGCGACGGGGATGTCGGTCCGATCGACGAGCTCGAGCAATAGATCGCTGGCCGACGCCAACAGCACGCCGTGTCCCGCCAGCACGATGGGACGCTCGGCCTCGCCGATGAGCCGCAAGGCTTCGCGCACCGCCCGCGCGTCGGGGCTCGCCGTGCCCGAAGCGCGCGGCGGGGGAGGGGACCACGTGAAGGGCGCGCTGCCCTGCTGCGCGTCCTTGGTGATGTCGACCAGGACGGGGCCGGGTCGACCCGACTTGGCGAGACGAATCGCGCGCGACAGCGCGGGTCCGATGTCGGCGGTGCGCGTGACGAGGATGCTCTCCTTGGTGATGGGGCGAGTGATGCTCGTGATGTCGGTCTCCTGAAAGGCACAGGTCCCGATCAGGTGCGATGCAACCTGGCCGGTGATGCACACGAGGGGCACCGAATCCATTTTGGCCGTCGCAATCCCGGTGACGAGGTTGGTCGCGCCCGGTCCCGAAGTTGCGAGGGCGACGCCGACGCGCCCCGAGGCCCGCGCGTATCCGTCGGCCATGTGCGCTGCGCCTTGCTCGTGGCGCACCAGGATGTGGCGGATGGGATACCCGGGCAAGGCGTCGTACGCGGGCATGATGGCCCCCCCCGGATAGCCGAAGACGATCTCGACCCCTTCGCGGACGAGCGTTTCCCAGATCATCTGCGCGCCGGTCAGGACTTCGGTCGCGCGGTGCTGGGGTCTCGGGTGGTTGGTCGAGGGTGCGATTTGATCTTGCATGGTCGTGGGTCTCGCTGAAAAAAAGTGATGGCCGAAGGACAAAAAGCGAAAACCCCGCCATCCGTTTCCGGATGCGGGGGGAGGAAGCGAGAGCTTGTGGCTCTATCTATCCAGCCCCGCACCCGGGGGTAACGACGACGACTAGAACGTCGACGAGGACCACCACGGCGAGGGACTGAAGCGACATGTCAGCCAGGGTGAAGCAGAGACCGCGAGTTGTCAAGCCGCCTTGCGTGTTTCGCGCCCCGTAATTTTTACCTTCGATCGAGAAGCGCTAGACTCCGGGGGTTGACCACCCAGGCGCGCGCGCGCGGCAAACAGCAAGAGCATTATTACTCGAGGGGCGATCCCCGCCGCGCGACGGGCCGGCTCATCATCGGAGCTCTGGTGGGACTGGCCACCGCCCTGATCCTGTCGGGTCATCATGGGCCGGCGGTCCGTGCGGTGGCCGGATGGGACGCGGGGGCCTTCACTCTGCTCTCGCTCGTGTGGTGGGTCATTTTCGCGTCCAACCAACACGACACCCAGTGCCGCGCAGCATCGGCCGATCCCGGGCGTACGGTGGCGTGGCTGCT
>JBBSDY010000600.1:0-3515 GCA_038240245.1 Polyangiales bacterium | reverse complement strand
GTCACGCCGGATCGGTCGTCGCCGTCGAAGCCAATGCGCGCGCGGTCGCGGCGGCTCGCGAGAACATCGAGGCGCGCGGTTTGCGGGCGCGCGTCGTTCAGGCGGACGCCGGGGCCTTCGATCTGCCGCAAGGGGTCCGGTCGGTCCTTCTCGACCCGCCGCGCGCGGGCGCGGCCGACGCAACGGAAAGGCTCGCCCGCTCCCGGGTGCGTCGGGTTGCTTACGTCTCTTGCGATCCTTCGACTCTCGCGCGGGATGCGAGAACGTTGGTTTCTGCGGGATTCCAGCTGACCTCGGTCGACACCTTCGAGATGTTTTCCCACACCAGCCACGTCGAGGTTCTCGCCCTTTTCGAGCGCGATGCGCGTCACGCCTCGAGCCGCGCCGTCGGAACCAAACCACCGTCACGGAGTCGTTCGTGATCACCGAGGTCGACGATCGATTTCGCCGCGAGGTGGAGCTTTTCGACCTGCGCTGCACCTGCGAGTTTTGCGGGGCGTTCGAAGCCGACGATGGCACGTGCGCATATGGATTCCCGACCCTTCCCCATCGACGCCTGCCGATGATTCACGAACGCGAATACCTTTTCTGCAAGGCGTTCGAGCTCGAACGATGAGAAGCTCGCACCCGCCCACGCTCTTCAAGATCGTCGAGCGAACGATTCGCGACGAAGGCCTGCTCGCCCGCGGTGACGGAGTCGTGGTGGCGGTCTCGGGCGGCCCCGACTCGATGGCCCTGCTTCACGTGCTGGCCAAGCTAGGTCCGGGGCTGGGGGTGAGCGTCGAGGCCCACGGGATCGATCACGGGCTTCGGGCGGCCGCCGCCGATGAGCTTGCCCAGGCGCACGCCTTTGCCACGGAGCTCGGGGTGCCCTTGCGGACCACCCGCGTCGAGGTGCGGCCGGGCGCCAATTTAATGGCGCGCGCGCGCGAGGCTCGTTACCTCGCGCTGCGTGCGGCGCTCGCCCGGGCATCCCAAAGGGGCCCGGCGGGCGCGAATTGGGTCATCGCGACCGGTCACCACGCCGATGATCGCGCCGAGACCGTGCTTTTGCGGCTGCTACGAGGTGCGGGTCCCGACGGGCTCGCGGTTTTGCCTCCTCGCGCCGCTGACCTCATCCGCCCGCTCATTCGCGCGCGGCGGACGGACGTGGTGGCCCACGTCGCGCGCCAGCACATTGCCTCGTCCGACGATCCCAGCAACCGCGATCCTCGTTTTTTTCGGACACGTGTCCGAAACGAGATCATTCCTTTACTCGCGGCGCTATCACCCCGAATTGTCGAGCATCTTTGTGATCTGGCCGACGCCCTTGGTCATGGTCCGACGGACGAAAATCGGCTGGTCCCCGCCGTGCTCGAGGGGCTCACCCTCGGAAGAGCGCAGCGCTCGGCCCTTGCCCGCGCGCTCCGAAATCGCAATCCCCGGGTTCGTGTACCCCTGTCCGGTGGGAAGATTGCAGGGGTCGACCTTCCCTCGCGTAGAATCGTGCTTATGAAAGCCCGATAGATGGAGTCGACGGCTCTCGCTCACAGTGGCATGCTCTCTAACCTGACGCCTCGTAACCGCTCGCGTACGATGAGGTTTTCGTGAAGCAATCGCACAAGACTTTGCTCCTCTGGGTCCTGCTGATCCTGATGTTCTTGGCCATCTGGCAGTTCCTTCAGTCCGATGGCAACAAGTCGCCTCCCGTCCCCTTCAGCGATTTCTTGTCGCAGGTGCACGCGAAGCCCGACCAGCAGCACGTCGAGAAGGTCACCATCAACAACCACGAGTACCGCTTCGATCTTTACGATCCGGGCTCCAAGACGCGCAAGGTCAACCAGGTCACCATCGGGCCCGAGGCCAACGACGCGCTCACCAAAGACCTCGTCGAAAACGGCGTCAAGGTCACCTTCGAGAAAGAAGAGGCCAACCCATTTTGGTCGAGCGCCCTCATGACGGTGCTCCCGATGGTCTTTCTTCTGGTGATGTTCTACCTGTTCATGCGCCAGCTTCAGGCGGGCGGCGGCAAGGCGATGAGCTTCGGTAAATCGCGAGCCAGGCTGCTCAACGAGTCGCAAAACAAGGTCACGTTCGCCGACGTCGCCGGCATCGACGAAGCCAAAGACGAAGTCGAAGAGATTATCGCCTTTCTCAAAGATCCCAAAAAATTCCAAAAGCTCGGCGGCCGCATTCCCAAGGGCGTTCTCATGATGGGCCCTCCGGGCACCGGCAAAACGCTGCTCGCCCGCGCCATCGCCGGCGAGGCGGGCGTTCCGTTTTTCTCGATCTCGGGCTCTGACTTCGTCGAGATGTTCGTCGGCGTCGGCGCCAGCCGCGTTCGCGATTTGTTCGAGCAAGGCAAGAAGCACGCACCCTGCATCATCTTCATCGACGAGATCGACGCCGTCGGTCGTCACCGCGGCGCCGGGCTCGGCGGCGGTCACGACGAGCGCGAGCAGACGCTCAACCAGCTGCTCGTCGAAATGGACGGCTTCGAGTCGAACGAGGGCGTCATCATCATTGCCGCGACCAACCGGCCCGACGTGCTCGACCCTGCCATTTTGCGGCCGGGCCGCTTCGATCGTCGCATCATCGTGCCCCGACCGGACGTGCGCGGTCGCGAAGGCATCCTGCGCGTTCACACCAAGAAGGTGCCCCTCGCCACCGACGTCGATCTCGAGGTCATCGCCCGCGGGGCCCCCGGCTTCGTCGGAGCCGATCTCGAGAACCTCGTCAACGAGGCCGCGCTTCTGGCGGCTCGGCAGGACAAAGACGCCGTGTCGATGCAAGACTTCGAAATGGCCAAAGACAAGGTCCTGATGGGCACCGAGCGTCGCTCGATGGTCATGAGCGAGTCTGAGCGGCGCACCGCCGCCTGGCACGAGTCGGGTCACACGCTCGTTGGCAAGTTCGTGGTGGGCAACGACGAGGTGCACAAGGTCAGCATCATCCCGCGCGGCGCAGCGCTCGGCGTGACGCAGTTTCTCCCCACCGAAGATCGCCACCTCATGACGCGCGAGCAAGCCCTCGCGAAAATCGCCATGGCCCTCGGCGGCCGCACCGCCGAAGAGGTCGTCTTCGGCGAAATCACGACCGGCGCTGCCGACGACATCCGTCGCGCCACGCAAATCGCTCGGTCCATGGTGTGCGAGGTGGGCATGAGCGACAAGCTCGGGCCCGTGGCCTACGGCGAGCAACAAGAGTCGGTGTTTCTGGGGCGCGACTTCGCTCAGCGGCACCAAGATTACTCCGAGCGCACGGCCGTCTCCATCGACGAAGAGATCACCCGTATCGTCGCCGAGCAGCACGAGGTCGCGCGCAAGGTCATTCACGAGCATCGCGCCCAGCTCGATGCGCTGGCCCACGCCCTGCTCGAGCGCGAGACGCTCGATTCCGAAGAGATCCAGGCCGTCGTCGAAGGTCGTCCTCTTCCGGTGCGCGCCAAGGTCATCATTCCTTCGTGGAGCGACAAAGAAAAGGCCCAAAAAGAGAAGCGCCGGGCAGCCAGCATCTTCGGCGCGCCCAAGCCGGCC
>JBBSDY010000599.1:0-3516 GCA_038240245.1 Polyangiales bacterium | reverse complement strand
GTGGAGGCAACACGAACGAGGTTGGCACGGGGACCGGCACCTCGTCCGGCGGAAGCAAAGCCCTTCTGACGGGATCGGGCGGATCGGATCAGGCAGGCGGCACCGGCCCCGGCGGCTCATCGAGCAGCGGCAGCGGTTCCCCGGGCGCCGGCGGGAGCTCACCGGCAGCGGGCGGGAGCACCGGCGCGGGCGGCAGCGTCGTTGTTGGCGGCGCGAACACCTGCACCGCGGGCGGAGTCGCCATCGCCAATCCCATCATCTCCAACTTCGATGGCGCGGCGGACATGGGGCTCGATGTCATGGCGGTCTCGCCCGGCGGCAAATGGGGCCTCGACAAGGATGCAAGCGCAGGGACGGCTGCCCTCACCGTCGAGGACAGTGGCGGGCCCGATCAGAAGAAGGCCGCCCACTTCCACGGAGCCGGCCTGACCACCTGGGGAGCGGACATGGCCGCCACACTTTCTGGTCCGACGACGCCCGTTGACGGACGCACGTACACGGGGATCTCTTTCAAGGTGAAGGCCGGCGCCGGCAACAAGGCAGCCGCGCTCATCGTGAAATTGCAAAATGCCGACTCGCTGCCCGCTTGCGGCATGTGCGATCCCAACGACATGACCACCAAGGCCTGCTACGCGGGGTATGCGGCCACCGCGCCCATCGCCGGCGCAGGTTGGACGCCGGTGCAGATCCCGTGGGCCACGATGAAGGCGCCGGCGTGGGGTCTACACACCTCGACCGCGGTCGATTCCCGGCAGCTTTTCGTCATCTCCATCGCCGTCGACAAGGGCGCCGACTTCGATCTCTGGATCGACGACATCGCGTTCTACAAGTAGGCGCTGCCTTTCGCGTCATAGCCGCGGTGAGAACAGCTTCTCGATCTCGTTGCCTGGGGGTCGCACGAAGAGCTGCAACGCAATCATCCACCGATGGCCCTGAAAGTACAGAACGCGGATGGTGTGGTTCGCGGCCGAGAGATGAACACTGCCCGTCTTGCTTTCGGGTCCGTGCATTCCGTCGTTGTCGATGATCATGGTGCCGTCGATGTAGAGGTACGAGCCATCATCGGACAGCAATCGAAACGAGTATTCGCCGTCCTTGGCAACGCTGAAAGTTCCCGCGTAGTCGATGGCGAAGTACTCGTTGCGTTCGGCGACACCGGGGAATCCCGAGTCGAACCTGCGCGGCGAGACGTTCAGCTCGTTGGTCAAGAAGGCTCCCACCGGTGCGCAGCTGTGCACGTCGGCCAGGCGCTGCGTCGTCTCGGGGATGAAGTAGATGACCCCCCGTAGCGCCCCTGCGCCGGATCCTCCGAAGGCGGATTGACCGTGGATCATGGGCACGGGTTGGTTCCAGTGGCCGCCGCCCCATCCCGCGCCGAAGCCGCCGGGTCCACCGCCGTTGCCCGGGCCCGAGCCGGCGAAGTCCTTTTGATGCCGCGAGCGGGCCGCCGCTTCTGGATCGTATTGCGCGACTTGAATCGCGACCGGTTCGGGCGCCGCATCGGGGACCTCTTGAGCCACCGAGCCCCCGTCCGCACCGGCGTCGGTGTCTTCTGCCTCGCTCTTCGAGGCGACGGTCTGGGGCGATTGTTCGACGGTCTCTTCTTCTTCGTGAGGCAATTGCTTGGGCGGCGCTGCCTTGGCCTTGACGGCTGCGGGACGGCGAACGACGGGCGGCGGCTCCTTGTCGTCGGGATCGTCCTTGCCCACGATGGACCCGCCGCCCGGCTCGATCGACTTGGGGTGCTCGGGCGGGGGCGGTTCCATGTCGATGTTCATGAGCTTGTCGCTCGGAGCCGACACCTCGATGGCGAGCTCCTGGGCGCGGCACGAGCTTCCGAAGGCCAGAAGCACGATGTGAACCGCGATCGCGCCGAGCACATAGTACGAGAGTCGATCTGGCTCTCGTTCGAAACCTTCCAGCAACATCGGCTGCCCCCATACTACCCCACCGAAAGCACCGCCAGCGGCATTTTTCGAGCCATTTGCCGTGCCTTACGACGCATTGCATCTCAAAGCTGCAACCACGCGAGAGTAGTGATAAGAGGGCCAAGAGGCCCGGGATCGCGCCGGGCTCCCGAGAAACAACCCGATGGAACTGGAACGCAAAGTTGGCCTGACCCTGCGCGGCAAGGTCGTCATTCCCGATCGGCGCGCGACCATCCGGTTGCTGATGCTCAAGATCGCCACCATGGGCGTGCAGATCCCCGACACGGCCGGCGACGAGGACATCCTCGGCCTCGCGCGCGACCTGTTTGCCCGCTACCGCGAACAGAGCCGCCTTTTGAGCGAGCACCTGTCTCCGGTCGACCAGCGCATCCAGAACTTTCTCGACGGTCAGTTCGCGCACCTCGGTCTCACCGAGCCGGTGCGCCTGCCCAGCGAGACGCTCATTCTCGACCGCTACGGGCTGGCCCGCGAGCTCTCGCTGCCCATCGACGGCGACGAATGGCACAACGACGTCATCACCAGCTACCGGCTCGACAACGGCGTGCTGCACAACCCGATGAACGATCGCCGAACGACGCAGGGCGTCTTCCACGTCGCCGAGGGCGGGCTGCCCATCCCCTCCGACAAGATCCCGGTTCCGCTCATCGCCTACGCCAATATGCTGCGCGCTGCGCTTACCCCACCGACGTCGCTTTCGCTTCTTCCGTTCACCGCGAAGTGGGCCCAGCCGGCGCACGCCCTCGTGTCGCTGCTGCTTCGTCCGTTGGTTTGCCCCGAGGTGCCCGGCGTCTCGCCCGAAAAACGCACCGAGGTTCGCTTCTTCGCGCCAGGAGGACTGGTCTCCAATCTCGATTTCGTCGAAAGCATCTTCGGCAACGCCGGCGATCCGTTCTTGCCCGAAAACGACGCGGGGCTCGATGTCGATCACTGGACCGGCCACACCGGCTGCGTGATTCTCGCACCGCACCTCACCCAGATACGCAAAAAGGACCTCGGCCTGCCCCATGCAAGTCAGGCCAGCGAGGCGCAGCGCGCGCACGGGATGTGTTGGGCGCGCGAGGACGAGCTCTACAACGGCGGCCGTCCCTTCAAGATCACCGCGCGCAACATCGATGGCGTGATGGTGACGATCCTGGCCGACAATTACTTCGGCTACTGCAAAAAAGAGGTCAAGACGCAGATCGGCTTCAGCGCCAATCTCTTCGGCCTCGCCGAAGAAGAGCACTCCGGCGGCGCGCTCGCGTTCTCGACCTACAGCCTCGGCGAACACTTCCTCGCCGATGCGCGTCTCTTGCGCACCGACCACCGTTTTCTCGAGGCCGTTCAGCTCCTCGGCGACGGCGTCGAGCTCCACCCCACCGGGTATGCCATCGACAAGACCTACCCGGAGATCAAATACCTTCCCGAGGACATGGAGATCGACGTCAAGACCCAGGACATCACCTGGTCGAGTGGCGGCAAGATCCAGCACCTCAAGCTCTTGCCGGGGCACGTCTACTTTCATCCCAGCGGCTACAAGGTGCGTCTCGACAAGCACCCCGCGGCCCCGAGCTGGCGTTTGGTGGGC
>JBBSDY010000598.1:0-3518 GCA_038240245.1 Polyangiales bacterium | reverse complement strand
TCGATCGCCCCCACATGCTGTTCGCACTGGAGCAATGCCTCACCGGCGCCATGAGCCGGAATGACGTGGTACCCCTGACGGCGCAGGATGCTCATGGCGATGGCGCGCACCTGCTCTTCGTCCTCCACGAGCAAGATGGTTTCTGTTCCCTGCAGCGTGATCGGGCTCACTTGCGGTTTGGCGACATCCACCTCGGTATCCACCCGCGGAAGATAGACCTTGAACGTCGTGCCCTTGCCGAGATCGCTGTACACGTAGATGTTGCCTCCGCTTTGCTGCACGATTCCGAACACCGTCGAGAGGCCGAGACCAGTGCCCTTTCCCATTTCTTTGGTGGTGAAGAAAGGTTCGAAGATTTTGGTCTGTGTCTCGGGATCCATCCCCACGCCGGTATCGGTCACCGCCAGCGTCACGTACTGGCCGGCCTTTGCAGGCAGATGGCTTTGCGTGCGATTGTCGCCCAGAACGACATTGGCAGTTTCGATGGTGAGCTTGCCACCGGTGGGCATCGCGTCGCGCGCGTTCACCACGAGATTGAGGATCACCTGCTCGATGTGACTGGGATCGACCTTGACCCTTCCCACTACCTTGGGCGCAATCAGCACGAGGTCGACGTCCTCGCCGAGAATGCGCTTTAGCATGTTCTCCATGCTCGTCAGCACGTCATGCAGCTCGATCACCTTGGGCTCGACGATCTGCTGCCGACTGAACATCAGCAACTGGTGGGTGAGCCCAGCCGCCCTCGACGCGGCCTTGCTGATCTCTTCGATGTCGGCCCGCAGGGGATCGGCGGGTTTCAAGTCTTCGAGGATGAGCTCGCCGTAGCTCAAGATGACCGACAAGACGTTGTTGAAATCGTGCGCCACGCCTCCCGCCAGTCGGCCCACGGCTTCCATCTTTTGGGCCTGCCGCAGCTGTCCCTCGCTCTGACGAAGGGCCTCCTCGGCGCGCTCGCGTCCGGCGAGCTGGCTCTCTGCCTCGCGCCCCAGCCGGTCCTCGGCCTCTTCGGCGAGCTTGCGCCTGGTCAGGTCGGCCGTGAACGCGATGCACTGCGGATAGTCGAGCATGGCCACGCCCATCAGCATGGGAACGCGGCTGCCGTCCTTGCGAAAGGTTTCCGTCTCCCAGGGTGGAGCAACTCCCGACTCTTCCAGTTGT
The DNA here is from genome assembly GCA_038240245.1 of Polyangiales bacterium. GTDB lineage: Bacteria > Myxococcota_A > Polyangia > Polyangiales > Polyangiaceae > DASWDH01. Next base: position 2,360 of record JBBSDY010000598.1, on the reverse strand, counting down.
TCGACGGCCATGTCACGCAAGTAACTGCACTCCGGCGGCGTCAGATCGGCCCATCCCAGGTCGCCCTGAACAAGCTCTTCGCGCGAATAGCCGACCATGGAGATGTACGCGTCGTTGGCCTCGAGAATGGCGCCGTGGAGGTTGGAAATCGTGATGCCGATGATTCCGGACTCGGACAGCTTCCGAAAGCGTGCCTCGCTGAGCCGCAAGGCATCCTCGACCTCGGAGCGCGCTGCTCGCTCCTGGCATTCGCGCAGCTCGCGCTCGACGGCTGGCGTCAGCCGACCGAGCTTGTCCTTGAGAACGTAATCGTGTGCTCCGGTGCGCATCGCCTCGACGGCGGAATCCTCGCCAATCGTTCCCGAGACGATGATGAAGGGCAGGTCGAGCCGGCGCTCACGCAAGATGGCGAGCGCGGCCGGAGCCGTAAACCTGGGCATCGCCCAGTCGGAGATGATCACGTCCCACTTGCGTCGCCCCAGAGCTTCGCGCATCCCCTCGGCCGTCTCGACGCGCTCGAATTCGATGGGCCGCCCCGTTCGGTGCAGCTCCTGAATGACCAGCTTGGCATCGGTCGCCGAGTCCTCGACCAAAAGCACCCGCAGAGCTTCGCTCACGCCCCCCCCTACTTCATGCTCGACGAACCTGGAGAGCGTTCGATGGCCTTAAGGTATTGCCCCCTTCGGGCAGTAGAGTCCACCACTCGTTTCATCCAGGAAAGAACACATGTCGGCATGACCAACAGGCCACACACACCTACCCCCGTTCGGGAGCGTTGGGCGGCCGGCGTCCTAGAGACCGGTGATGAACCGGTAGGCCCGGTCGTTGAATCCCGGCAAGTGCTCGTGACCGAAGTCGGGATAGATAACGGTTTCCTTCTTGGACTTGATCTTGTTGAAGGCGGCAAACTGTGACGAAGGAGGGCAGACGTCGTCCATGAGACCGATACCCATCATGACCTCGGCCTCGATGCGCGGCGCGAGGTGCTGGTTGTCGATGTAGCCCAGACGGGTCCACACCTCTTCTTCGCGTTCGTGCAACGGATCGAAGTGACGAAAGAAATAGGCGAGCTCTTCGTAAGCGTGCTTGGCCAGATCCATCTCCCAGACGCGACGATAGTCACACAAGAACGGATAGACGGGTGCGATGCGCCGAATGCGCGGCTCGAGCGCCGCACAGGCGAGTGTCAGTCCTCCGCCCTGGCTACCGCCCATCGCTCCGACGCGGCCATCGTCGACCTCGGGCATCGCCATGACGATGCGGGCGAGCTGGGCCGTGTCGAGAAACACCTGCCGGAAGAGCAGCTTCTCGGCGCCATCGTCGAGGCCGCGAATGATGTGCCCCTTGTAGGTGGTGCCCTTGGTGCCGCCACGATCTTCGGACAACCCCCCCTGCCCTCGACAATCCATGGCCGCGACGCTGAAGCCGGCAGCCACGTAGTTGAGCTTGTCGTTCCAGTCGCCCGACGAGCCGGTGTAGCCGTGGAACATCAGCACCGCGGGATGTCGGCCGGTGCTGCCCTTGGGGCGCAAGTACTTGGAGTGCACGCGTGAGCCGCCGACGCCGGTAAAATAAAGATCGAAACACTCTGCGAACGCGGGGTCGACGCTCTTGTTGGGGCGAAGCTCGACCTTGGGGTCCTCCGCTCGCATTTCGCCGAGAGCACGTTCCCAGAACGAGTCGAACTCGTTGGGGCGGGGATTTCGCCCCTGGTACCTTTTCAGCTCTTCGAGCGGCATATCGAGCATCATCGCAACACCTCGGTGAGGTCGATCCATACACCAACTGCGCGGCCATCGGTCCCGCCAATTTTTCGAGCAAAGTCGCGCGTCACCGACCGGGTACCGCAGGGCCAGCAACCGCGTCTCTTGCGGGGAGGTAAAGAGTTGAGTAATGGCCCGTGCAGCCCCCATGTCCGACCTCACCTCGTTGCAGACGGCAACAGGCGCCGCGCTCTTCGCGGCGACAGCGGTCGGTGTCGCGATTTGGGACAAAAACCGCCAAATCGTGGGTGCCAATCACGCATTCGAGCGAGCGATCGGTGTGCCCGGGGGATCGCTCGGCCTTTCGCTAGAAGTCGTCGTCGCGCCCGAAGTCTGCGGCAATTTCGCCACAGTTTTGGACGAAATCGCGCAGAGCCAGGGTAGCGTGGTGCTCGAATTGCCCTGCTTGCGCGGCGGGCAAGCGAAGGTGCCGTTCGTCGTCGTGGCCATCGGCTCTCGCGCCCTAGGCGATGGCGGTGTCTGCTTCTTCGTCGACGCCACCAGCCACGGAGCGTGGGTCGCCCACGAGATCAACAACTCGCTCGCTTACGCGATGGGAAACCTCAGCTTTGCCATCGAGAGCATCGAGCTTCTCAC
>JBBSDY010000597.1:0-3518 GCA_038240245.1 Polyangiales bacterium | reverse complement strand
GCTTCTCGACCTGAAGAAGACCGGGTGCACGGTCGCCCTCGACTACCTGAGCGGTGCGCCCAACCCCAAGATCCCCCTCGAAAAGGGCGCGGTGACGTACGTGGTGCCCGGGCTCAGGAACTGAGGCTGGCGGTCTCGACGATCGCCGCGCGCGGCTGCCGGAGCGCGGCGACGCTGAGCGGATCGACGGGGTTGCCGTCGCGCTCGGCATAGAGCGCTGCGCGGATGGCCCGATGCGCAAACGCTGCGTCGCCGGTGATAGCCTCGACGATCTCCACCGCCTTCACGCCGCCCGATCCCAGGATCTTCACGTCCACCTCGAGCACGACCAGATCGCCCAGCACCCCTGCAAGTCGCACTTGCTTCGTGGCATCTTCGCCACCGATCGCGGCGCGGGTGACGAAAGACCGGACATCGACGTATTTGGCGAGCCTGTCGATCTGGCGGCGAACCTTGCATTCGGACGCCCCGATGAAGGCGCGGACGCGTTCGGCGAGCCAGGCTTCGCCGCCGTGCTCGTGCAGGACGGGGCGAGCAAAGGCCAGTAGATAGCGCGCCCCGGTGATGATCTTGGTGATGGCCGCGTCGTCGGGACCGAGCTTGATGCCCGCGCTGAAGACCAGACCGTCGCCTGCCGCGTCGGTCATGTCACCCACGATCGAGGCGGGATCGAGATCGCAAAGGAGCTTGATGTCGACGAACTCCGACAGGCTGAGCACGCCGAGCGACAGCGCTGGAGAGAAGGTCAGATCGGGCTTGGGATGAAAGCCCTGGGAGTATGCGATGGGGACGCCGATGCGCCGCAACACGCGAGGGAGCGCGCGGATCAAGTCGAGGTGGCCGAGCAGCGCAGTGGGGCCGGTCTTCTCGAACTTGAAGCGGTAGCGTCGCGGCGTTTCAGTGGGCCGATTGTTCACCGGAGGCCTGCGCTTCGAGCCTGGCTTTCGCGGCGGAGGTGCGGCGGCCAGCGTGCCTTCTTCCGGGGCGACGAGGGGCAAGCTCCGATGCGCGCCCATCTTGGCCAAGAAGTCGATTCGCTCGGTGCGCATCTGCGAAAGATCGCAGACGACGCCGCAGTCGTAACAGACGAGCGGCCTCTTGTCGGCCTCGGCGGCCTCGACGTTGGTATAGTGAATGAACGAGCCGATCGTCTTGCCGCAGGGCGGCGAGAGACGGTTCTTCAGCGACTTGCGGTACTCCTTGGCGAGAAAGCCTTCGCCCAGCCCGACGTCGATATGATCCCAGGGAAGGCGGGCGGTGACGGGGATGGTTCCCAGGAAGATCGAGGTGTCGATGCCGTGGGCCTCGAAGGCCGCGCGCCAGACGTCGAGCTTGAGCTGCTCGTTCCACGAGTCGAAGCGCGCGCCGTTGCGGTAGGCGTGCTCGATCACGTCGCACAGCGAACGGTCGCCGCGCGCGAAGACGCCCTCGAGGATGCTCTCGTCGACGCCGTGGGTCTTGAGGTCGACACGCGTAGCCCGCGCATCGGCCTCGAGCATGCGCTGCTTGCGCTCGAGAACGTCGGGACCGTCCATCGCGCACCACTGAAACGGCGTGTGCGGCTTGGGCACGTGGCTCGAAACGCTGACCGTGACTTTCGCCCTGTTGCCCTGCAACTTGCGTCCGACGCCGAGGGCGAGGGCGCCGGTCGCCACGATCCCGCGCACGTCTTCGTCTTGCTCGGTGGGCAAACCGATCATGAAGTAGAGCTTCATTTTCGACCAGCCGCGCGAGAAGACGCGCTGCGCGGTCTCGAGGAGCTGCTCCTCGGTGACGTTCTTGTTGACGACGTCACGCATCCGCTGCGTTCCGGCCTCGGGAGCGAAGGTGAGGCCCGTGGCGCGCACCTTGCCGATCTCGTCGAGCACGTCTTCTTCGAGGCCGTAGGCGCGCAGCGACGAAACGCCCAGCGAGACGTTCTCGGGCTCGAGCTTTTCGACGACCTTTTTGATGAGGGGCGAGATGCACGAGTAGTCGGCGGTAGACAGCGAGGTGAGCGAGACCTCGTCGAAGCCGGATTTTTTGACCGCGCTGACCACGGTGTCGACGATCTCGGCCGGATCGCGCTCGCGCACGGGACGGTAGATCATACCCGCCTGGCAAAAACGACAGCCCTCGGTGCAACCGCGTGCGATCTCGATCGACATGCGATCGAAGATGGCTTCTGGCCCACCCACGGGACCGTCGTCGGGGAACGGGAACTTGGAGAGATTATCGAGAAATGCGCGCTGCACCGGGAATGGCGCGGCGCTCGATTCGGCGGGCCGATCGACGACGAGAAATCCAGTATCGGGATCGCGTGACGACGTGTAGAGCGACGGCACGTACACGCCGCCCAGCGACGCGAGCTTCACGAGGCGCTCTCGACGCGACACCCCTTGGCGCTTGAGCTCGGTCCAGAGGAGGGCGACCTCGGTCAGCTTCTCTTCGCCGTCGCCGACGACGATGGCATCGAGAAACGCGGCCATCGGCTCGGGGTGCGTTGCCGTGGGACCACCGGCGATGACGAGCGGATCGTTTTCACTGCGGTCGGCCGAGCGAAGGGGGATCCTTCCGAGATCGAGGACGGTGAGGCAATTGGTGTAGGTGAGCTCGTACTGGAGCGACAGCCCCACCACGTCGAAGTCGGCGAGCGGTCGGGCACTCTCCAGAGAAACCAGAGGCAGGCCGCGGCGGCGTAGCTGGGCCTCCATGTCGACCCACGGCGTGTAGCAACGCTCGGCGAGCGTGCGCGGGTCGTCGTTCAGGATCTTGTAGAGAATCTTGTAGCCAAGGTGGCTCATCCCGATGTCGTAGATATCGGGGAAGGCGAGGCAGACGCGCGTCTGGACCGAGTCCCAATCCTTTTTGACCTGTCCCGCCTCGCCGCCAGCATAGCGCGCAGGTTTGGCAACCTCGTGCAGAAACGAGGCGTACGGGTGCTCGGCAAAGGAATTCATCGGTGGGTTGTCTACCATGGTTTTAGAAGGATCCGCCGAGCGAGAGCTGGGGAAGCAGCACGAAGCCGTTGCCGCTGAAGAGTCCCGGCCCCGGTATGGGATAACGGCTGTTGCGGGGATCGGAGACCTGGATGTGGCGATCCTCGGCCTGCGTGTCGAAGGCGATGCCGATTCCACCGGAGAGCGAGAACCAGCCGGCGTAGATCGATTGGGAGCCGAACATCAAGCCGATGAGCGTCTGCGGCACGGGGACCTCTTCGATCGGTGTGCCGTCGGGCTTGGTGCTTCGAAATGTGATCGAGCTGTGCGAGACGCGCGCCTTCAGGTAGTAGCCGCGCAAGGGGCGTCCTTCGATCCAGAAGCCCAGCTCGCCATAGACGCCTTGTCCCTTGGCCTTCAGGCCGAGCGAGCTGTTCTGCCGCGAATCGGCGAAGATGTACTGCGGGCCGACACCGATCGAGACCGGACCGGCAAACGCGTACTCGAGCTCGCCGCCGAACGTTCCGAAGAGCAAATCGAGCGCGTCGAGCCTGATCGACCACTTGAGCTCGGCGCGCTTGGGGGGCGGCGGCGGCAGGG
>JBBSDY010000596.1:0-3524 GCA_038240245.1 Polyangiales bacterium | reverse complement strand
TGGCGAAGAATGCCGCCCAGAACCACACCGGCCGCCTTGCCTTTGCAGATGAACGGCACTTCGACGTCGACGGGTTGGTCGAGGCTGATGGAGACGAAGTCGGCGTGCAGAAGCTCGCGCGTCACCGGGTGGACCGTGTACTCGCGCAAAAGAACGGTGAGCTTCTTGCCGTCGGCGATGCCCAGCTCGACGACGGTGTTCTGCCCGAGCTCGCTCTTCAGGATCTCGGTGAGGCCCTTGGGGGCCACCGCGAGAGACACTGTGGCGAGCTCCTTGCCATAGGCAACCGCAGGAATCTGGCCTTCTTGACGCAGCCGACGGGCCGCGCTCTTGCCGGCCTGGTTTCGAACCTGTGCGTCGAGCTTGATGATCTGCATGGCGGTCTCCAGAAGTTTCTCAGACGAAGAGCGAGCTTACCGAGTCGCTGTTGTGGATTCTGCGGATCGCCTCGCCGAGCAACCGGGCGATGGAGATCTGCTTGATTTTGCCGGAGGCGAGTGCCTCGGGCGAGAGCGGGATGCTATTGGTAAATATGACTTCTGCAAGGGGAGAATCCGCGATCCGCTGCATGGCGGGCCCCGACAGCACGGCGTGGGTGGCGCAACCGACGACCTTCTTGGCGCCCTGGGCCTTCAAGGCGCGGGCCGCGTTGCACAGGGTGCCAGCGGTGTCGACCAGATCGTCGACGATGATGCAGTCCTTGCCGCTCACATCGCCAATGATGTGCATCACTTCGCTCTCGTTGGCCCGCTCGCGGCGCTTGTCGATGATGGCCAGTGATGCGTCGAGGCGCTTGGACCAGGCCCGCGCGCGCTCCACGCCGCCCGCGTCGGGCGAGACGACGCACGCCTGCCTATCGAAGTTCTTTCGCAAATAGTCCTCGAGAAAGACCGGAAGCGCGAACAGATGGTCGAAGGGGATGTTGAAAAAGCCCTGGATCTGGCCGGCGTGCAGATCGACACACAGCACGCGGTTGATGCCCGCCGAAACCATGAGGTCGGCGCATAGCTTGGAGGTGATGGGTGTGCGGGGGGCCACCTTGCGGTCCTGGCGGGCGTACCCGTAATAGGGAACCACAGCGGTGATGGACCCCGCCGACGCCCGGCGTAGGGCATCGGCCATGATGAGCAATTCCATCACGTTGTCGTTCACCGGAGAGCACGTCGGCTGGATGATGTACGAATCGACGCCCCGCACGTTCTCGCGCAGCTCGCAGAACGTTTCGCCGTCGCTGAAGCGCGACACGCGGCATTGACCGAGAGGCATCTCGAGGACCTGCGCGATCTCTTGAGCCAGCGCAGGATTCGCGTTGCCCGAGAAGATGCAGACCTTCTTGAACACGGGGGAGCCTCCGAGATGAACCGTCAGAGCGGCCCAGCGTTAAACACGTGAATTTCCCAAGGAGAGTGAGCCTCGGGAGGGGGCGGACAGATAGCAGGCCAAGGGGGGGGTGTCAACGCGTCCCCTCGATCCGCAGGGTAAACGCCCCCTCGGAGCGGGTGCCGGCGCCGTCCACCACCGCGAAGTAGGTCCCGGGGTCGAGAGCGGCGGTGACCTGGGCGCGACCGGTGTCGTCGGTCGCCTCGGCGCATTTGACCTCGGTGGCGTCGTCGCCGCAGACCCGACGAAGCGACACGACCCCCCGAAATCCTTGTGGCTCGAGCGTCGCCCGCACGTTGGTGCGCTTGGTCAACGTGATGCGGTAGACGCGATCGGGCGATCCTTGCCCCACGTTGCGACCCCCGCACGCCGACGAGAACTTGTCCCCTGCCCCCACGGTGGATCCGTGCTCTGCCTTGTCGAAGGCGAGCGCCGGAACCTTGGCACACGTCGCTTCGACCTGGGCCATGTCGCGGATCTTGTAGGTGAGCGCGAAGCGGCCGAGCGACTCGGGGCGCGCGCCGTCCACGACCAAGAAATACGTGCCCGCCTCGACGGTCCGGTCGACGATCGAGCCACAGGAAAGCTCGGTCGACTTGTCGGCGCACGCGCGCTCGAGCGCGAGCGCGTGGCTCGACTCGTCGCCCACCAGGCGGGCAGTCACCCGCGACTTGTGAGCGAGATCGAAACGGTAGACGACGTCCGCGCCGCCGTTCGCCGCACAGGTGATGGCAACGTCGTCCTTGGCCGCAAACGTGTCGCCCTCGACGCGACCCGAGGTTGCACTGAGAGGCACCGCGTCGCCGCATCCATCGCCCTGCGCGCCCGCGCCGCCGCCAAGGCCTCCCTGCGGGACCATTTCCGCGGCCAGCGTGAAGGCGCCTGGTGATGCGTCGTCCGAGCCGTCGGCGAACACCCAGTACGGCCCCGCATCGAGCAAGCCGGACCAGGTTGCCTCATCGTCGGCGAACCCCGTGTCCGAGCACGCGACCTCGGAGTTTGCATCCTCGCAAGCGCGGCGCACGTGCACGACGGGTCGAAACTCCGACGACTTCTCGACGAACCGCACCCGCGCACGGGTCGGCAGATCGAACCGAAAAGGAGCATCGACGCCCTTGGCATCGCGCCCGCACGTGGCGTTCACGTTGTCGAGTGCGTCGGCGAGATTGCCCACGACGCGCGCCGATGTCGCCAGGGGCCGCGCCGCTCGACAGACATCGGCGAGCCGCGGGGCTTCACGGGTGGTCGCCTGAAGGCGGTAGGTCCCCGAGGCCTCACCCGAGCCATCGACGAAAACGAAGTACGTTCCTGGATCGAGCGCGACGTCGATGCGCGAATGCTCTTTTTGACCGGGTTCATCGTCGTCGTTGCATCGCACTTCGGCGTCCTCGTCGTTGCAGGCCCCCTTGCGAAGGTAGAGCGCGGCATCGAAATCGGCGGCGAGATCGACGATGACGCGCTCGCGAGCAGGAACGTCGAGTCGGTAGACACGCTCGTGCCCTCCCGAGCTAGCGCAGCTTCCCTGCTGGTCATCGGGCGCGTCCTCGGTCGTTCCGGCGTAGCTGTGACCCGGCACCAGCACGGTCGGCGCATCGCAGGTGCCTCCCGACGCGAGCGCCGCGCCCCCGTCGGCAACGCCGTCGCCGCCCGTCCAGCTCGAGACGAGGTATTCGCCCGAGCCGTGGGTCAAGCGGAGCAGCGCAACGTACTGGCCAGGTCGATCGACGCAGGCGCGCACGACGGCCTCGGCCTCGTGCGCCGTTTTTTCGGCGACGAGTTTGCCCTCGGGATCGAGCAGGCGCAACGACAGATCGCTCGCGCCCGCGCCGCCCATTGCGACGACGGCAACGCAGGTGGCTGGCAATGACAGCGGGAGCCTCACCTCTTGACCTGCTGCGAGTGTTCCCTGGTTGACCGGGCCCGTCTGGTAAAGGCCCATGGCGAGCATCACGTTGTGCACCGCAAAGAATCGCGACGCCGGATCCGCCGTACGGCTACCGCTGCATGAGAGCGCGAGACCCAACGTCGCAGCGCAAGCCAGAGCAACCCCAAGACCGCTGCGACCCCACCCAGCGCCGCGCCGACCCAGACCACGACGCTCGTGCCTCCCGTGCCTTCCCCACCGACGTAGACGATCTCGTTCA
>JBBSDY010000595.1:0-3533 GCA_038240245.1 Polyangiales bacterium | reverse complement strand
GTGCTCGAGCGGCAATGCATCGGCAAAAAAGCGCGCGCCGCCGCCGGGGTAGTCTCCGTCGAAATAGAACGGAACGTACGCGAGCATGAGGAGCATCGTTGCCGCGCCGAGACATGCGACGCGCCGCGATACAATGCCCGATCCGTCTCGCTCATGACGTCGTGCGAGAAAGGGCGCTGCGATGGCGAGGAGCACGAGCGGCTCGGCGTTGGCCACGTCGATGAGATGAAGGCGGAGTCTTCGTAAGGTGGTGATGGCTGCTCCCGTCCAGCCGAAGCCGTCTGGAAGCACGGACGCGACATAGGCGCCGTGCTCGTGCAGGCACCCGATCCCCGCGCCAAATCCATAACGAAAGCAGCCGGGGGGACCGTCGGCCACGGCATAGTAGGCAGATTGCGAAGAGACGAAGAATGCGCCCGTCACGGCGCGCTGCTCGAGCGCGAAGAGAGCCATCGGCAGGAGCGCCGCCGCAGCAGCGACGATGCGTGCGCGTGCTCGCATTTCGAGGGACGCCATCATGGCGACGGGCACCAGCGCCAAGCCGGAGATCGGTCGCGTTGCGATCAGCCAGCCTATCGCCACGCCGAACAGCGCGGCGTGTTGAAGCTGCCTCCTCGAAGAAGGTGCGTCGGCAGCGGCATAGGCGAAGGCGAGCGCAGATGCGAACAGCAGGGCCGCCCATCCGTGCGACATGGTGTCGGCGGTGTGGTAGCGCAGGGCCGCTGACAGAACGGACAGGCACGCCGCAAGTCGGGCGATGTCCTCACGTCGCGAAATCCGCAGGGCCAGCGAATACGTCGCGATGATCAGCAACGCTGCGATGAGCGGACCCACGCACCACGGATTTCCCACGAAAAACCCCAGAGCCAGGACGATGGGGTAACCCGGGGGGAAGATCACCCCCAGGCGCTGCGCCTCGGGCGGTCCGCTCATCAAAAGGAATCGGCCACGCGCGGAAGCGGTGGGCTCGTCGATTGGCCAGGTGACGTGACCCTCGGCGAGAGCTCGCGCCTGCAGCCAGTAGCTGGTGGCGTCGATGATCCGCGGCCCGCCGCGCAGGTACCACGCGACGTACCCTGCCGAGAGGACCGCAGCCAACACCGAGAGGAGCCCCACGGCAACGAAACGCGGCGACCGAAATAACGCGACTATCACCCGACGTCCCTGCCAGGCGCACAAAAGCGCAACGATGGTGGCGATCCACGCGGGCGCGTCGGGTGGCGGTCCGAGCGGACCAGGCCACGGCGCGCTCACGGGACCTGCACCGCCCAGACGTGATGGTCGACCCAGTCGCCCGCTGTTGGGGTGAGCACCAGGGTCATGACGCCTTGCGAAATGGGTAGAACGATCGAAGCTTCACGCCATCCCTCTGCATTCGAGAAGTGCCACGAGCCCAGCTCGGTTTCCTTCGATTGCGTTCCGCGAACGGACACGCGAACGTCGACATCGTGCTCCGGGGCCGTTCGTGCCACGAGCCTGGCCGTTTTGCCGGCCACGAGCTTCAAGCGAAACTCTTCCGAGCGACCCTGCGGGATCCGGCGCCCAGCGTCGAACAGATCCTGCCGCGCATCGGAAGAGTCGGGCAGCACTTTCGCGTCGACGAAACCGGCGCCGGGGTGAGGAAATTTGTAGTCGTGCTCGTCTTCGCTCACCAGATCGGCAACGTCGAGCTCGTCGACGATCTCTTCACCGGTCTCGAGCATCAGGGGGTTTTTGCCGTTGCGTAGAGCGTGCCAGTCGGCGCGGTAGATGACCTTCTCGGAGCCGCCGCAGATCACATTTCCACGCACCGGGACCTCGGTCAGTCGCCGGCCGAACCAGGTGGGCAGATCGCCCCACCACGACGGATAGATCGCCAGGAGATCGGGTCGATCGCTGACCGGAATTCGCTCGATCAGCTCGAGCGTCGCGCCCAATCCGTGCAGGCCGGCACGCGCAAAGGGAAGATCGTGAAAGCCGCCGAGACCGATGAGATCGAGCCCGGGCAAATCCGAGGCGTAGAGAATGGCACCCGCGTCGCCGACCAGAACTCGCCTGGGGCGTGGTGTCATCTGTCGGAGCAGGCGACCGGCGGTGACGTGCTGATCGCGGATGTTGCGACTGGCTCGACCGAAGAACCAGATCTGATCGCGCATTTTGGGCTCCTGGTGCACGACGAAGAGCGCCATGACAGCGAACGTGGCGAGGGCGCGCGCGGCATACCGAGTATGGCCCGATCCCCAGCGCGCTGCGAGCTCGCGAGGCTCGAGCAGGAGGGCCACGCCGAGGGCGGCCAGCAAAAGAACCCAGGCGACGGCGGGCATCGTGTAGCGCTCGTTCTGCCAACGCACCTGCGCGTTCAGCGCGACGACCGCGAGCCACGTGAGGATCGAGCCCCATAGCGCGATGGCGACGGGACGCGTTTTTTTGAACGCGAGAGGCACCGTCGCCAAAAGGGGAACGATGTAGCCATAGGGCATCGCATCGGAGAAGTGGTATTCGGTGTTGCGAAAGATCACGTACTTGAGAAGAAAGAGGTAGTCGTCGAGCTTCTGTCGTCCGGTCATGAAGGGGTTGTAGAGGGTCAGCTTTACGATCGCCCCGCTCGCCGCGAACTCGCCGGTGAGCCAGCGATTGACGATGGCCTGGATGACGAGCGCCAGAGAAGCAGGCAGGCCGGCGCGGACCAGGGTGGCGAGACCGGCTCGAGCGCCACGATTGCGACGGCTCGCGTGCGCTGCCAGCAGGCCGAGCGCAGCGATCGACGTCGCTCCTTCGGGTCGGGTCACGACGAGCAGCAGCCCCCAGAGCCCGAGCTCCCACTGGCGAAGCCCGCGCACGTCGGGCGCGAGCGCGGCCCGAAGAGCGGCGCCCCAGATCCCCAGAAAGAGCGCCACTTCCATCCCGCTGAACAGCGACCAGTCGAGGGCGCCGATCGAGAACAAGGCAAGAGGCGCTAGGTATTTTGCCCAAGCCGGCAGCGGCGCGAAGAGGCGCGCGGTTGCCAGAAGAAGCCCGAAGGTCGAAACGCAGGCCACGATGCCGGCCCAGATCATGAGGCTCGCGCCGCGGAAACCGACCTTGTAACCGGCGGCGAGCACGAACGGGTAGAGCAGGCTGGTGTTTCCGCTCGAGTACCCGTTGCCCATCGACCACTGAAATGGGTAGCCGCGCGCCGTCGCCCGGGCGTAGTCGAAGTGAATGAAGACGTCGTCGAGAGGTGCCGACCACTCGCCCCCCGTCTGCAAGAGCATGTAGCCGTAGAATGTCCTGGCTGCGACCAGGGTCGCGAGCGCCGCCACGAGCGGGTAGAGGAGCCGGTCGATGGCGCCAAGCGCTCGTTTCCTGTCCTCGACGCTCCGACGCGCGTGGGCGGCGATAACGTTGTACTTTTCCAGGAGAGAACTGGGCATGAAAGGATGTGCCAGTGGTCGATTCTTGGTTCAGCGTGTGATCGCTAACGACGAGAACCACATACCAAAATAATAGGTTACGTTTGACCGAACGCGGGTAGGCAATTACTAATCAGGCGATAACATCACGGCGTCAGCTCT
>JBBSDY010000594.1:0-3534 GCA_038240245.1 Polyangiales bacterium | reverse complement strand
TCGCCAGCTCGGCTGCCGCAAGGGCCTCGCGGTAAGTGCGGCTCAAGGGAATCGAGCCCGATGCGACACCGCTTCCAAAGTGCAAGGAGAGCCCGTGCTGCTCGCGCGCCATCGCGGCAACCTTGTCGGCCAGACCGAGGAGCTTCTTACGTTTCTTGTCGACCGAGCTTGCACCGGCGGACAGAAAGACCACGCCGTCGTCACCCACCTTGCCTGAAATCACATCGCCCACCGAGCGAGCCAGCTCGGTCGCGCTTCGCTGCAGGGCTGCGCGTCGAAGCGCCTCGTCCACGGCGTCGCCGCCGGCGGCCGGGGCGGCGGGCAGACCCACCAGGACGTGATCGGGCGCGCGCGACAGACCGAGATCGCGCAGATCGGCCGTGCGCGACACGCTGTGCCAGCTTCGCGGAAACCGATCGTCGATCATCGTCCGCACGGCCTCCCACGCCCATTCCACGGCGCGGACGGCCTTCAGCTCGAGCTGCAGCACCCATGCCTGGTTGGTAAGCTCGTCGGCCAGCCCTTCACCGGACAGCAAGCGCGCGAAATAGCCGAGCATGCGTTCGAACATCTCGGCGCGATCGCCGTCGAGCACCAGGGTCGACAGCGTCGACGCAAGGTAGGCGGCGAACTCGGGATCCTGAAGGTGCCCCTCGCGCCCAGACAGCCACCGCCACCGCTCGAGGATTTCTGCGCTGCCCGGCCAGCTCACCCCGAAGGGCCCGACGACGAGAAACGCCGCGACCTGCCCCCCAAGGAAGATCGGAATGAACAGATCGTGAAACCCCGCGTGGGAGCCGCGGATCGTTTTTCTCTTCTCGCGGGCTGCGTCGAGGTTGCGCTGGTTGTAGGCGAAGCGCTCGGTTTCCATGCCGTGCTCGAGCTCGAACGGAAGCACACTCGGCTCGCTGTGGATGGCCCACCACGCACGGCCGTCGGTCACCGTCGCCGAGACACGCAGCACCCGGAACGCATAGGCCACCAGCGGGGCAAGAAGGGAATGTCCCAACCCCCTGGGCAATGTGTGCGTGTCACGCCCGGTCTTCGGATCGACGTAGACCTGCCAGGGTCGCACGTCGGGATTGTCATCGAATTGCCGCGCAGAGTCACCCGACGCCGGACGGGCCTCAAAGAGGATGAGCGTATCCTCGAAATATTTGAAAGGTGCCATAGCTACAACCGTGCCGCCGGGTACGATCATCCCATGCGAAGTGTCGTCCATGGCTGGCTCCTTGCGGTTGTGACCCTGTCCGCCGGCTGCGGCTCGAACGACGCCCAGCCTGGCACGGGCGCCGACTCGACGACCGGCGCGGCGGGTGAGGGAGCGGCGGCAGCGACGTTTTCGGATCGGCCGGCAGTACGGTCTCTGGCGGCGCTGGCGCCTCCAACGCCGCTGGCTCGGCGAACGGCGGTTCGATGAATTCCGGCGCGGGAGGCGCGGGCGTCGTTGGCTCGGGCGGCGCAGGTCCGGGCGGCTCGACGGGAGCAGGAGGAACGGGAGGCGGTGTTGCCGTGATGTGCGGCGCGCCCGCCGCTCCCACGGGGGCAACTCCCGCGCTCGTGCCCGGCCAGTGGACCAAGATCACGCCGCCGGGGATTTGCGAGGGAGCTCACTTCGGGTGCATGGACATCCACGTCCTCGCCTGCAATCCCGCCACGCTTTATCTGACCACCGATGTCGAAGGCATGTGGAAGAGCACCGACGCGGGCTCGACGTGGAAGAAGATCGGCAACCTTCCCGAGCCCGTGAGCCCCGGCGTCATGGAGATCGATCCCAAGAATCCCAAGAGCATGTATTACATCGGTGGCGTCCGGGGCGCGTCGCTTGGTTTCTGGGTCTCGAGCGATGGCGGCGAGACGTGGACCGAGCCGGCCGGGTTCGCCGCCAAGGCCAACAACTCCGTCGGCGGCTGGGTCAACGACGTCTACGACGTCAAGGCGGATCCGGCCGACTTCAAGCACGTGCTTTTGACCTTCCACTCCGGCTGGGAGTTCAAGGCAGACGCCGGCATTCTGGAGACCAAGGACGGCGGCAACACCTGGATGCGCCACCTTCCCATGGCATGGGATCACGGTCATTCGATCTGGTTTCTGGGAAATAGCGCGACTTGGCTGCTCGGCGCCCAGTACGGCGGCTACTGGCGCACCACCGATTCCGGGACGACCTGGACACAGGTCAGCATGCAAAACATGCAGCACGGCGGGACGAGCGCGTACTACTCCAAGACCGGCGTTCTGTACGTCGGCGCGCTCAGCCAGATCTTGCGCAGCACCGACAACGGGCTGACCTTCACCCTCGTGGCTCCGCACACGAGCGACGGGTACTACGCCATCGTCGGCGACGGCAACACGATGTACTCGCAGCTCGGCAACACCGGCGCCAACGGCACGGGAGCCGATCAATCGTACATCGCGTCATCCGAGAGCGACGGAACGACGTGGAAGCCGTACAACACCCAGACCTTCCGCGACGGCCCCTACCGGATGGCGTTCGACCCGGCCAACCGCGTCATTTACTCGTCCAACTGGAACGCCGGCGTGTGGGCGCTCAAGGTCACGCCCTGACCCTGGCGTCAACCGAGGCGAGCGCACGAGCGACGCCAGCCCGGGGGAGCGAAGCTGCTCGATGAGCGTCGCGGGGTTGGGGCGTAACGTGACGTTGCCTTCGCCCGCAGCTCGATCGAACCCGGCCTAGAGGTGGGCCTCGGCCTGGTCGCGCTGATCGGCGAGCGCGGGCGCGCTATGCTCTGCCATTGCCAATGGTTTCAGCCCGAGACCGATCTGGGACCGGCGAGGCCTCGAGCGTTCGAAGACCAGCGAGCCCACCAAGGAGAAGACACCGTGACCTACGAATGTGAGCATCTCGAAACAGTGTCCGCGCGACGACACGGCGTGGCTCCGAGCAACGAAGGTTGCAAGGAGTGCCTCGAGCTGGGCGATCCCTGGGTTCACCTGCGCCTGTGTCTCACGTGCGGCCACGTCGGGTGCTGCGACGACTCGCAGAACAAGCACGCGACCAAGCACTACCACCACAGCAAGCATCCCGTGATCCGCTCGTTCGAGCCGGGCGAGGATTGGGGCTACTGCTATCCGGACGATACGTTCACCGAGACCCTGCCCGGGCGGCCGAGCGAGATCGCGCCCGTTCACTACAGCCCACCCTAGTACGGCGGGGCGGAGCCTCGAAACTCTACGGTTTGACCTTGAGCGCCCACATGCCCGCGGTCCACGAGCCGGAGTAGAGAATTCCGTTCACCGAATCGAAGGACATCTCGAAGGGTCCGTCGGTGAAATCCTGTCCACCCGGATAGGGAGTCCACGTGGCTCCGTCGGTCTCGGGCGAAACCTGGAAGGGCCCGCTTCCATTGGCGCCGTGCGCATAGAGGTAGGTTCCGTCGCCGCTGATCCCGGTCGTAAACTTGATGGTGCCGACCTTCGACCAAGTCACGCCCTCGTCCGTGCTGCGCATGACCTCGTCCCACCCTGTCGAGTACAGGACGCCCGCCTTGGTGCGGTAGAGCTGTCCCCCGCCGT
>JBBSDY010000593.1:0-3538 GCA_038240245.1 Polyangiales bacterium | reverse complement strand
CAATGAGAGGTGCGTCGTCCCGACCCCGGGCCAACTCGAGAGCCAGTTGCCAGCGATCACCGAGACGGCTGGGCAATGTTTCGACGGGAAGCTTGATGAGATCTCCGACAGTCCACAGGCCCAGGCGATTGAGCCAGACGATGCGATCGCGCAGGAGAGGCAAGACGTCGAGCGGCAGAGGATCCATCATCTGTTGAGCCTGTCCGGCAAGAACGATGACCTCGGTGGCCGAGCCATGAGCGGCAGCGGCCCGGGAAAGACGCGGCCCGTCGGCGATGGCTGCACGCACACGATGTCCCAGCTCGCGAACGCGCGAGGCCATTTCGGCCAGGGTCATTTCTTCGCCACCATAGAGGTGCGCCGTTCCAGAGAGATCGAGCAGGACCGTGTCGAGCGGCGTGGAGGCGTCGCTCGGCACGATGGAAGCCGTGGCTCCAAAACCCAAAACGACCTCGGCCACGGCCCCCAGGGCTTTGCGGATGGTTGGTTGGGTGATGCCTCGGACGACCAGGCTGGCCAGAAGTGCGCGCGCTTCGGCCACGGATTGCCCAGGGCGAACGCCGAAACGACGGGCCGCGTCGTTGACGGCCGAGAGCTCTTTGCCAAGCTCGGTCGCTTCTCTTTCGCCTGCCGACATTTCTGCTTCGACGACGGCGAGTGGCAAATCTTTGGGATCACCGATGTAGGTGCCGAGCTCGCACCAAAGATCGGGCAAATAAATGGCGGCGATGCGGCGAGGGAGACACGCTGGCATGTTTCACCCCGAAGCGCGGAGAGCCTCGACCGTTTCGTGGGCCATGGGGCGCGTCCACACGATTCGGCGAGAGTTGCTCACGCGTCCGAATTTTTCTTTGGCGATACGAACGAACAGGCTTTGGGGGCTCTCGTTTTCGAGCTCGATGCGCATCGATGCGGGCAGAGGGCTCGAGCGAGCTGCCTCGGCCTCTGTCAAAAGAAAGAGCGTGGTGCTCGTTTTTTCGATCGCCAGCGCGAGACGTCGCGTGACCTTGGCCCACGAGTGCATCGATTCGGCAGCCCTCGCACCCTGGGGTGAGCTGCCGGGAACACCGGCCACATCGACGGCGATGACCGAAAAAATACCGGACAACGCCACACGCACCGCAACCCGCGCAAGAAGGTGGCGAGGCGGACGAAGAACGAGAAGCCTCTCGAGACAAACGCCGCTTGCCTGCACGGCGGGACCAAAGAGCGTTTGATCGGGATCGAGAAACGCGCACCACGCCATGGGCCGCCCACGCTCGAAGCTCGCTTTTTGGGCGACCGCACAGGCAGCCAGCGCCACGCTCACGCTACGACCCAGGTTGGCGGGCGATGCGAGCTCGACCACGCCTCCCTGGGGGAAGCCACCCTCGGGCAACACCGAAGACAGCGGCAAAGTCATGGGCAATGCCTCGCGCTGCCGCCCGGGCATGGCCCCCATGAGGACCGACGAAGCCAGAGACGAGCCCGAAAGCTTTTGGAACGCCTCGCGCGCGATCACGGATCGGAACGGAGCGGCTTCGACCATTGACTGAACATAATATCAGTAGTCGATGGACGCCAGCCCCCCTTGCCCAACAATGTCCCACCTTCTTTCAAATGCGTGGGCTTTCATGCACTTGAACCCTTGCGAGGGTGGGTGCCCGTGCTTACCAGAGCGTGACCGTCCAACATGGGAACCTTCGAGCTCATCTTTCTGGTCGCCTTGGCTCTTCTCGTCGCCTTTCAGGCATGGCTGACAGTGCGGGTCTTCAAAAGCAAACTGTTCGATCGCAAGCAGAAGATGCTGCAAACGCAGCTCATCTGGCTGGTGCCCATCATCGGGGCCAGCCTGGTCTTCACCGTGCTTCACGAGGAAGACTCGATCAACAAGCCCACCCGCACCCAAATGAAGGGTTAACTTGCTCCGGTGGGGCGGGGGCGGAGCCCCCGCGGGACAAGAAGAGTTAGTTGTGGGCCGTCTGACGGACGACAGAGTCTCGGCGCCGGAGGTGCCGCGGGGGTGGGGCCCCATTCCGGACTTGCTCCGGTGGGGCGGGGGCGGAGCCCCCGCGGGACAAGAAGAGTTAGTTGTGGGCCGTCTGACGGACCACAACTAACTCGAATAGTCGAGGTAGACCGTCTTGGTCCGAGTGTAGAAGTCAAGCGCGACGGCCCCCTGCTCCTTGAAGCTGTCGGTGCTCGATTGCTTGATGCCCCCGAAGGGAGCCTGCAGCGCGAGCCCAGTCGAGATCTGGTTGACCTTGACCACACCAGCCTCGATGAGCCGCGTGTAGCGAAGCGCCTTCGACAGATCACGCGTGCAGAGCGTTGCCGAGAGTCCCACCGGAAGCGAGTTGGCAAGAGCGATCGCCTCGTCGAAATCGTCCACCCGCATGACCGACAGAACGGGACCAAAAACCTCTTCGGCGGCGATGCGCATCCCGGCCGTGACGCCATCGAAGATCGTCGGCTCGAGAAAGAGCCCGTGCTCCATCCCGTCATCGACGAGACGCGATCCTCCGAACACGAGCGAGGCGCCCTCTTTTTTGGCGATCGCGATGTATCCGAGGATCTTCTCGAGCTGGGATGCGCTGACCACCGGACCCATCTCGATGCCCGCCTCGAGCCCGCTGCCGACGCGCAACGTGGCGACCTTCCCGACGACCTTGGCGAGCAGCTCATCGGCTACCTTTTTTTCGACGATGAGTCGGCTGGTGGCTGTACAGGCTTGTCCCGTCAAACCGAAGGCCGCCTTGACCACGAGATTCGCCGCGAGATCGAGATCGGCATCGGCCAACACGATGGTCGGATTCTTGCCGCCCATCTCGAGCTGCGTACGCGCCATTCTTTTCGCCGTCTCGAGGTAGATGCCGGTGCCAACCGCATGGGAGCCGGTGAAGGAAATGGCCTTCATCTTGGGGCTCGCGGTGATTGCTTGGCCGACGATTGCGCCCGGCCCGGTGATCACGTTGATCACGCCGCGCGGCACACCCGCCTGGTGCGCATACTCGGCGAGCTTGAGCGCCATCGCCGGCGCGATCTCGGATGGCTTCATCACCACCGTGTTCCCCGCACTGAGCGCAGGGGCCAATTTCCAGGCCGGAATGGCGATGGGAAAATTCCACGGCGTGATGAGCCCCACTGGACCCAGCGGCTGACGCTCGGTGTACAGCAGAACCTTCGGCAGATCGTGAGGTATCGTGCTGCCGCCCGCCGCGTACGAAAGGCCGCTGAAGAAACGAAAAATGTCGGCGGTACGCGCCACCTCGGCCGCGCTCTCGGCGAGAGTTTTGCCTTCTTCGCGCGTCAGCAGCGTGGCGAGCTCGGCCTTGTTGGTCTCGACGAGCTGTGAGATCGCCGCCAGGTAGCGTCCGCGCGCCGGCGCCGAGGCGGCTGACCAGCCCGCAAACGCAGCTGCGGCCGCGTCAATGGCGAGATCCGTTTCGATCCGCCCCATCTGCGGGTACGTGGCCACCGTCTCTCTCTGGTCGGCCGGATTCTTGGTGACGAAGGTCGCTCCCTGGGGGTGCCCGATCCACTCACCGTTGATGTAGCT